>JAPUIP010000684.1 GCA_027296925.1 Candidatus Poribacteria bacterium
CATAGCCTCCGCCAATCTGTTCATAACCGATGAGTTGAACATTCGCCGCTTTGACCATCGCATCAGCCGCTTCAATGCTCCCGATGAAGCCTTTTGTTTCGACTAAACCTAAGGCATCTCCTGCCATACTCAATGTGAACCTCCTGATTAAGAATTCTTGCTTGGAATCGCCGACAAACCTGCATCTTCACAGTTTGTGTCAATGACAGCAGTATATCACAATCCCTGAGTTGATTCAAGGATTTTGTGCATCCTATTTTTTCGTTGACAAACCTTACAAATTCGGGATATTCTGTAAAATATTGAAGGAGGTCGATCTGGATGAGGCAAGCACTCTTATTTTTCTTTCTAGCCCTATTTATGCTCGCTATCGCACACCTCTCGATGACCAAGCTACAAGCCGGTGATACAGGTCATCCCAACCAGGTAGTGGCTGAAACAACCGAGGAGAATGAGAACCCTTTCCAAGAAAAATGCTATACATGTCATGGGAATGAAGTTGCTTACAAGGAATGGACGCACTCTGGACACGCGCATGCGTTGGTGAACCTGCGCCACGGAGACCATCCGGCATGGGATTCATGCCTGAGGTGTCACTCTTCTCGATATGACTTTCTCGTTGAGCAGTCCTGGCCTGAGGACAAACCGTTCAATGTGGAAACGGCTGTAAACGCAGTTGCCTGCGCATCGTGCCATTCACACAACAGCGATCGGGAGGACTATCTGATCAAGTCGCCCCGAAAGCTCTGTGTGTCATGTCATAAGATGGATTGCGGCTGTGCTGGAGCGGGTATCATCCACCAATCCCAGTCGGAGATGTTCCTCGGACGTGAGGGCGCCGGTATTCAGCGAATGCCATCCCCCCATGTTCGCGTCATGAAAAAGCGGTGTGTCCATTGCCACATGGCGAAGAAGGATTCGCCGGAAACCGTCGCTCGGCACGGGGGACACACGTTTATTGCCGACTTCGCAATCTGCGCTGACTGCCACGACGATATGACGACGAAACTCACGCAATATCGTGAGGAAATTGAAGCCAAAATGCACGCCGTGAAAGCGGTGCTCGATCGTGCGGTAGACGTAGATTCTGATGCATACAGAGACGCGAAACTGAATTATGACATGGTGAAAGGCGATAGCGGCTACGGGCTTCACAATATCCCTTATGCCAGGGCCCTGCTTGACTATAGCCTCTCCTTAAAACCCCAGTTGCTGGGAACAGCGGTTGAAGACGCAACATCTGATGATCTTCATGAAAGGAAGTGAATAGAATGCGGGAGATCACTCAAGATCGCATAAACGCCAGTCGCAGCACACGACAGGAGCAATCAGATCGAAGCACCATTGAAGTTCCTCCAACGGATTTAGACATCCTGCAACACTTTGGCTCACCCGAATCCCTTGCCCAAGAGGCAGTCCACGCATTTGCCATCCAAAAGGTGAAAGAACGAATTACAACCTGCCGGAAAGAAATCGAACAGATTCAGGGGAAGTACGCACTCACTTTTGATGAGTTCCGAGACCGGGTAACTAGCGATGAAAAGTTCGTTGAAGCCCTTAATCTTGTTCATCCACTTTGGGAGACTGACTTCAACAGATGGGAGTTTTACCAGATGGAGTTGGAGGAGTGGGACGCGAAGTTGAAAGCTATTTTGAAGACTTAATCGATTTTGTCGAACAACACTTTTCCAACACTCAAATCCTTAAACGAGATACTACCAACCAGCGTAGTCTGTTAGAACTCAACGCCTGGTATGGAAAATACCGAATTGTGATTTCTGAAATTTTCCTCGGATCGCAACGCAAATACGCCTACTATGTGCTGGAGGGGGCTCGCGTTTGTATAGGATTCGATAATTCACCGGATATTACTGTGATACAGCTGAAATATCCGTCCGACTACCGATCTCATCGATTTGACCTCATCCCTCACGTTCACAGTGCTGACAAGAAATCTGTGGCACTGGCTCAGGATGCTATAACACTGCAAGCATTTTACGAATGGATTCAGCATAACCTATCCCCGGAAAACGCGGATCAATAATCAGCCAATCATCAATATGCAAGGCATTTATCAGCTCTTCTTCCATTCCAAACCGATCATCGGCGTCGTTCATCTATTGCCACTGATCGGTAGCCCCGGATCGATGTTCCCCTTTCGTGAGATTCGCGCGCGTGCGCTGTCGGACGCAGGTACACTGATCGACAACGGAATCGACGGAGTCATCATCGAGAATTACGGCGATGCGCCATTCCTGCCAGGCCGGGTCGAGCCCCACACCGTTGCGTCGATGGCAGTCATCGCGGAGGAGATTCGCGAACATTATCCGCAGACACCGATTGGGCTCAACGTCCTGCGCAACGACGCGAAGTCGGCAATGGCGATTGCAACGGTCACAGGCGCAAATTTTATCCGCGTCAACGTGCACATCGGCGCCATGCTCACCGATCAGGGGGTGTTGCAAGGCAGGGCGCATGAAACTCTGCGCTACCGGTCAACGCTCGGAAGCGAGGTTAAGATTTTCGCGGATGTTGCCGTGAAACACGCTGTACCGCTTGCGCCGCTCGATCTCCCCACAAGTGCGGCGGACACCTATCATCGTGGGCTCGCCGACGCCCTGATTGTCACAGGCGCCGCAACGGGCAAAAGTACAGACCTCAATCAGCTACAAACCGTAAAAACCGCCGTTCCTCAAGCCAGTGTCTTCGCCGGAAGCGGCGTGAAAACCGATAACCTCGCCGAGATCTTGCAATATGCGGACGGCGTCATCGTCGGCACATCGATAAAGCGCGATGGTGTCACAACAAATGAAGTCGATGCCGATCGCGTGCGTGTCATCGTCAAGGCGAGAGAATCTAAAACACATTACTACAGCAACCGTACGATGGCAAGCTAATTCGTCTGCCCTGCGGTGGCCAGCGCTCTTGCACTGACGCCGAGGACGGACAAGAACCCTTCGGAATCCGCATGATTGAAGTCGCCGACTGCCTCCATCGAGGCGGTTTCCTCCGAATAGAGCGAATGCGGCACGCCACCGGCGGCGTGGAAAGCGACATTTCCTTTATACAGCGCAACGGTAATATCTCCGGAGGCCAGGCGTGTGAACGGTTCAATGGAGGCCAGCAGCGATTGTGTTGCCGGATCGAACCAGTAGCCTTGATAGATCTGTTCAGCGACGACTCCCGACACATGTTCAAAAACACGACGCGCCCGTCGATCCAAAATGAGTTGGAGGAGATATTCGTAACATCTGCCTAGCAACTCCATCCCCGGCGATTCGTAAACCCCTCGGCTCTTAATCCCTACAAAGCGATTTTCGACGGTGTGAATCCCGATACCAACCCCATTTCGTCCAGCAATACGATTCGCTTCCATGAGTGCCTGATGGGGAATCACTGGACTTCCATTGAGCTCGACCGGTATTCCTCTCGCAAAAGTCACTGTAAAATACTCAACTTCGTCGGGGGCATCCTTCGGATGGACACCCATGCCCGGCGTGATAAAGCCAGCGGGCGTTTTGAGGGATTCCAATCGGCCGGCTTCGTGCGTTAAACCCAACAGGTTTGCGTCGGTTGAATACGGCTTTTCGTGGGTCGCTGTGATTGGCAGCCCCCGCTCCTGACAAAAATCGATCATCTCTTTCCGTCCGCCAAATCGTTCGAGAAACGCCGCATCCCGCCACGGGGCGTAGACCTCAAACTTGGGATTCAGCATGTTTGTCGCAAGCTGAAACCGCACCTGATCATTTCCGCGTCCGGTGCAGCCGTGCGACAGGATACTGATGCCGCGTTTCTCCATTTCCGGGATGAGGGCCTTGACAGTGATATGACGAGCGATTCCAGTCGTGTTCCAATATCCGCCTTCATACTTGGCCTGGCACTGGATGACTTTGATGCCAGCCATAGCCAATTCATCTTTCGCATCGACAAGAACGGCTTCTTGCCCGCCACACGCCAGCATCCGCTCACAGATTTCATCGATGTTTCGTTCGTCTGGCTGCCCGAGATCCGCTGTGAAGCAGACGACGTTGACACCGTTATCCACGAACCAGCGCGTGATGGTGCAGCTATCGAGCCCGCCTGAAACGGCCGCCCCAACAGTTTTTCCTTTTAATTGGTCAATTGTCATGTCTTTCTCCTTCTGCATCGAATTTTGCGCTTTATTGTACAACAACTCCGATTTGGAATAAAGTCTAAAATACCGTATTTACGTTGTGGTAGAAGAGACAGGCTAACGAGATTTTAAGCTTGACATGCTGAATCTCGAACATCTATAATTGGAATTCCTATTGCGCAGTGAAATCTAGCGAGAAAGGTTGAGTATTCTGTCATTCAATGCTGGCAAACGGATGAGGAAAAGTGCTTTAATAATCCTATTTTTCACGATGTTTTTGGTGATGCTCGGTTTTGGCGTCATCATCCCGCACCTTGCATATTATGCGGATGAATTGGGGGCAAGCTCTATACAGTTTGCTTTCTTGCTAGCGATCTACTCGGCGATGCAGTTGATCTTTGCACCGATGTGGGGACGAATGTCCGATCGGCGTGGTCGAAAACCGGTCATCCTAATCGGTCTTGTCGGGAACGCCGGCGCCTTGGCGTTGTTCGGCGCAGCAAAGACTTTAGGCTGGCTATTCATTGCGCGTGGCTTGTCAGGTGTGTTATCGGCAGCCGTTTTGCCAACGGTCATGGCTTACGTCGCGGATGTGACAACAGAGGAGGAACGCGGCAAGGGAATGGGCTTGATGGGGGCGGCAATGGGGCTCGGATTCATTTTGGGTCCCGGTATCGGCGGAATTATGGGCGCTCATAACACGCCTTTTTTTGTTGCCGGTGGTTTGTCCGTTGTCACCTTCGCTTTTGCGCTGATCTGGTTGCCAGAATCCCTCAAACTCACCCATCGCATCGAGAAGCGCGAATGGTATTTCTCACTCCGGGCCGTGCGAGACCATCCGCTCATCCCACTCTTTCTTGTTGCCTTTTTCTCAACGTTCATCTTTTCCGGACTAGAATCTATTTTCCCATATTTTATTAAAGATCGCTTAGGCTACGGGGCGAAAGAGATGGGGCTGATGTTTATGATTATGGGCGGGATTGTCGCTCTGCTGCAAGGCGGTATCCTAGGACGGTTAATTAACACCTTGGGAGAGTTCAGGCTTATCCTCCTTGGGCTGCTGATTAACGCCCTGGGGATGGCGCTGCTGCCGTGGTCTGCAGGATTTGTCACGCTTACGGTGTACTTATCCATTGCGGGCATTGGAAACCAGATTATCCGCCCAACCAATGCATCATGGATCTCCAAGCAAACGAAGAGTGGCCAAGGCACTGCGATTGGCATCATGGACGCCTTTCTCAGCCTCGGACGGGTGCTCGGGCCCCCTTTTGTCGGGGGACTGTACACCCCTGAAACCTTCCATAGGCCTTACTGGATCGCCGCAGGTATCTTGATTATTGCGTCAGCATGTTTGTTCTACCCGCTACGTCGGGTTGGACAGTGAGACACCCGATGGATTGTCGTGATGATGTAGGAACGGAATCTCCGTGACGCGAGAGTCTTCGACCTTTCCGCCAAAGCCCCTCCTTATGGAGGCTAAGTCAGTGATCAATTTCCACCCGGATACGCACCACGACTCGATACACTAAAGCCGCCCCCTTCGTGGGGAATTTGGCAGGATGACACGGCGGCCTCCTGATGTCAACCCGATCTGTCCCTGAACGTCTAATCAATATTGGAATGCTACAATCCAGTTAATGACCCCCACCCGAAACCGCATTGGAGTCCGAAATGGATACGAAATTTCCCCTCTTATTCGCCGCACTGCTTCTGGGCTGTTGGACCGCAACAGGATATGGAAACGAACAGGACCACCGTCAAAACGCTCGTGAAGCCTACGATCAGGGAAACTATAACGACGCCTACGAGGGATATCGAAAGCTTGCGCTCGATCCGCAAACCGAGCCCACAAAAATCGGCGAAGACCTAAAGAGGGCAACCGACTGTCTGAAACAGTTAGGGCGCCTTGACGAACTGGATTCGCTCTGGGAACAAGCCGTCCAGACCCACGAAAATAATTGGCGGCTGCTTTTCGCCGTTGCGCAGAGCTATTCCCAGGCTGAGCACTACGGCGTTATTGTGGCTGGCGAATTCCATCGCGGACATCACCGAGGCGGCGGACGATATGTATACGTCTTTGAACGCGATCGCATTCGCGCGCTCCAACTCATGACACAAGCAATGGAGAACACTGAAGATGAGGAGGAGGTTCGCGACCTCTCG
>JAPUIP010000685.1 GCA_027296925.1 Candidatus Poribacteria bacterium
TCGTGCCCGGAGTCCTCGCCATACCGATACTCGCCGAGCTTTCCGGCACGTGCCGCCCGCGCTTTATCCGCTGTCCGCGCAACGCCAAAAATTCCCGCAACGTCTTTGCAATGTGGACTCCGTGGGGGTCGCTCTGTCAGATCTACCGGCCAGAAGATGCCCCAATCGTCCAACTCCACCGATTGCAGCACGGTTTTGACATCCGTCCTACCGGGTGCGTATTTGGCAATGCGGTCTTTCAAGCGCTGCTTGTATTCCGCCGTCTCCGGCAGTAAACTCAATTCCCGCTGGTTGAACTCCTCAATCTGTGCCTGCGAGACTCCTGATTTCGCAAGCATCCACTGGCTCAGGGCCGCATCCTCGTATTCGTCTGCGGCTTCGGCAAATTCAGCGGCGGCAATACCGAGAAACTCCAGAACTTTGCGATCTAGCCCAGAATCGTCTCCGTAGAGGTATTCGCCAAGCGTTTCGTCATTATGTGCTCTCGCTTTATCGACCATTCGCGCCCCGCCGACAATGCCGGCGACGCTAAGGTTTGATGGACGACGTGGGGGTTGTCGTGTGAGATCCATTCGTTGATTCTCCTTCAGTTAAGAATGGGTAAAGAAAATCCCGGAAGCCGGGATGTGGTAAAGCTCAAATTGCAAGTGCTCATCGATATTTTCAGCCTGGGCTCTTTTGCTTCGTTCAGAGATTTCATCTACCGTGTCATCATACAGCTTTGATCCGTCTTTCTGATCACACTTCGATAATCTCCACATTTGCACGCGGCAAAGTGATATGACTGCCATCTTCCATCTCCACTTCTAACACACGCACCATCGCTTCGGTTTCGAGTTGTTGAAGCTCAATTGGCAGTGCGGAAACCTGTCCTAACTTCCCAAAGTAGGGTTCGCGGATGATGCGAATCGGCGTACCGATATGGAGTTCACCGCTGTCGGTGGCTTCTGTGTCCTCCCCGTGCGCGTGAGGCTGGAGGGGAATGATGATCTCCGGACGCACAACGCCAGCCCGGATCTGTGTCGCGCCATTGATCGAGGTTTTCATGCCTTCTCGTTCCTTGAGCAGATTGAAAGTCCGCGATGCCATGGAGATCTCGCCAAACCCCTCTGTGATGACGAGCGTTATCCCGATCTCTTCTGAACCCGTAATGGCGACACCGAGCTCGTAACCCAGCAGGTCGTGGAGATCCCTTTCATCAATCCCTCCAATGATCAGGCCTTTGACACCTCGTCGGATCGCCTCCTGAATCGCGTCATTCCGAACAATAGAACCCCCAACAAGGATCTTGTCTCGATGCGTGGGTTGGATGAGATCGGCTGTCAGCGGCGCATCCGGCGCATTCACAACGACTTCCAGCGTACCGACCGTTTCCTCGCCAACGCCGAAAATCCCTTGAATGTACGTCCCATACGTTTCTACGACGACGCCTTCATTGGACATGACCTCGACAACCGAACCGTCAACGTATCCCTTCACATCGACAGGAATTGGCGCTTCACGAATAATCACCTGTCCTGTGACGTCGGAAATGCTTTCGAGCGTTCCCTCAATTGGGGCTCGCGCTTGCGATTTGAACAGTCCGAAAATTCCCTTTGTCGTCGCGATGAGCTCGTCTTTTGCGACGGCGTCGCCCTCTTTCTTCAGCATGTAATCTCTGACATCTCCAGGGGGAATGCTCAGCAAATTGGCGACATTCACCAATTGCACATTGCCCGGCAGGTCTGCTTGGGCGACAATATCCTCCGCCTCGACTTTATCCCCCGCCTGGACGATGACTTCCCCTTCGAGCGGGAGTCGGCGTTCATTGCGTATTGTTATGCTTGCTGCAACTTTGAGCCCCGGAGTGTATGCGTGCGCCATCGGTTTATCCTCTTGCGTAATGCCTAAAGATTCGTGGAATGGTTTGTCCTTATGATAGCAAATTCCGACTCAAAAGGCAACGCAAATTCCAAAACGTCGGACACTCGCCACATCAAGCTGAAGTTGAGCAACAAAGGTGTTGACAACCCAATATGAACAATATATCATAATGGCAATCGGCGATTCTAGAAATGAGACCAGGGGGTAGCGCGAAATGACGAATTCCACGCCCGCATCAGGGGATGAAATTCTCGCACAGACCACAGACGCCGGAGCAACCGGCATGCCAACAAGGCCGCTGGGAAAAACGGGAGTCAACGTCTCCATCCTCTGCTTAGGTGGGGCACACATTGGGCTAATTCAAGATGCTAACGAATCGGTCAAGCTGATGCACGCAGCCATTGACGAGGGCATTACCTTTTTCGACAATGCCTGGGACTACCACAACGGTCGAAGCGAGGAACTGATGGGCAAGGCGTTGGCAACGGAGGGACGGCGCGAGAAGGTCTTCTTGATGACCAAGAATTGCGAACGGGACTATGCGGGTTCCATGCGCGATTTAGAAGAAAGCCTACGCCGGCTGAAAACAGATTACTTAGATCTATGGCAGTTCCACGAGCTTGTCTATGATAACGACCCGGATTGGATTTTCGAGCAGGGCGGCATCACGGCGGCAATCGAAGCGCAACAAGCGGGAAAGGTGCGTTTCATCGGTTTTACCGGGCACAAAGATCCGCGCATCCATCTGAAGATGCTCAACAAGCCTTTTGATTGGGACACCGCACAGATGCCAATCAACCTGATGGATGCACACTATCGAAGCTTTCGACACGAAGTTGTGCCGGTGTGTCAGAAAAAGCAGGTGGGCGTGCTCGGTATGAAGAGTCTGGGAGGCGGTCGAGAGCGTGGAATTATTCCGAGCGAAGCCGGCATTCCCGCGGAGACGTGTATCCGCTATGCCCTCAGCCAGCCGATCTCAACGCTGGTGGTTGGGATGAAGTCGATGGCGGACCTAAAGCAGAATGTTGCAGTCGCTCGGCATTTTTCGCCGATGAGCGCGGCAGAACAGCAGGAATTATTGGCTCAAGTGAAAGTGGTTGCCGGAGATGGTAGATATGAGCGTTTTAAGTCCACAAAACAGTTCGATGGGCCCCATCACCGCAAACAGCATGGGTTTTCACTGGAAGTCACGTAATCTGTTCTGGGCATAACATCGCACCCTAATAGGGTTTATGCCAGTTGAACCGGGGTTCAAACTGTTTGGGCATGACAAACTGCTCGAGGAGTCGTTGAAACCGCGACCCATAGATAAGTTGATACAAATCCATCTGATCGGGTATCAGCCCCTCCGCCTGTGCTTGCGTTTGCCGGATGAGGTCAAGGGCTTCCCACACTGTCAGGTTGCCCCATTGCAATTTCTCGCTCGTCCGATTGACCAGCCGCTTGAGCTGCGCGAGCAAGACATCTTCCGATGTGTCAATTTTCATAAAAAATCTCCTTGGGGATGAGTATAACACCTCTGATGAGATATTGAAAGAGAATTCTAACCGTTCCCGTTTTACGTATCTTTCATTGATGGAGGTCTGCGATGAGCAGGTATAAAATTGGTTGTCAGTTAATTATCTACGGAAGTCGTCCCGGTGAAGATTTACCCGGCGTGCTTGCCGAGATTTCAGCGGCGGGTTACGATGGGGTGGAAACCGGAAATCTTACCACCGATGGACGCTCAATTGATGAAGCCATGGCGTTGCTGACGTCACACAACCTGGAGTTGGCGGGGGTCCATACAGGCTATGGTAGCCCTGGGCAGTTCGATGAGATGATCGCCTTTACCGAAGCAATGGGGTGTGGTTACTTAATGGTATCTGGCGTTGGTGGGCGCGACACCCTGGAGGATTACAAACGTGCGGCGGAAGTCTTCAACAAGGTCGGACGCCGTTGCCATGATGCAGGGATTAAGTTCTGCTATCACAATCACAGTTGGGAATTCAAAGATTTTGGTGGGACGACCGGGCTGGTGACGCTCTATGAATCGACCGATCCGAAGTCCGTGCACGCCTGCGTCGATACCTATTGGGTGCAGCATGGCGGCGAAGACCCCGCTGCTTTTCTGAAGAAATATGCGGACCGCGTTGCCTATCTTCACTTTAAGGACATGAACCCCGATGGCTCCTTCGGCGAAGTGGGGCACGGCATCCTCGATTGGGCAGAGATTATGAAAGCCGTTGAGGGAGTCAACGCCGAATGGCTAACAGTCGAACAGGATCGGACGGATAAAACACCGGAAGAGAGTGTCACCATGAGTTGTCGATACATGCGCGAAACGCTAGGAATATGATCCATTCGCGAATCAATCTTTAATCTTCAGTCGCGGATAAAAAATGGAGGTTCCATGGACTCAGCAACAATCACAAATGTCAACGAGGGCGAAGCGCTCAAATTTCCCTGGGGCGCGATCCAGTGGCTCTATAACGATCAGATCCATCCGGAAGCGGAGATGACCTTTGGTGTCGTTTACATCAACGCCGGCGAGGGCAATCCGCTCCACTATCACCCAAACTGCGAGGAACTGATTTACGTGCTTTCCGGGGAGTGTGAGCACCAGCTTGGTGATGAGGTTTTCCCACTGAAAGCGGGAATGATGTTGCGCATACCTAGAAACGTGAAGCACAATGCCGTCAATACCGGCTGGCAACCGGTAACAATGGTAATTTGCTATTCCGCCCCGGATCGGGAGACGATTTTTTTAGAGGAAGGCGAGGAATGAGATCCAAACCTTGCAAAGTGAAGATCTGCGGCACAACCAGCGTGACGGACGCCCAGATGGCGGCGGACGCCGGAGCGGATTACTCCGGCGTCGTCACTGAAGTCTCTTTCTCTGAGCGATCGGTCTCCATCCCCCACGCGGCTGACATTGCCCGACAGACACCGATTCCGACCGTTGTACTGGTGTTTGATCGAACGACAGATTGGGTGCAACAGGCAGCGGATGGGATCCAACCCTTTGCGATCCAGTTGCTTGGGCATGAGTCGCCCGCGGAAGTGGAACGGCTGAAACGGGCGCTATCGTGCGAAATCTGGAAATCGCTGTTTCTTCCCACCGGGAAAAATTCGGACGTTGATATCAAAACAGTCCTTGCGGAGATGGAGGCTTACATCGGCGCGGGTGCAGATGCCCTACTGTTTGACACGGTGGATTTCAGCGAGGGAAAAACCCGGTTTGGCGGCACCGGCAAGCCCAGTGATTGGACGCTTGCTGAAACGCTTATTCAGGCCAGTAGCGTGCCGGCGTTCTTGTCCGGAGGCATCCGCCCTGAAAACGTTAAGACGGCGATTGAAACCGTGCGACCGTATGGCATCGATCTCTGTTCCGGGGTTGAATCGGCCAAAGGTGTACGTAATGCGCAGCAGCTAGATCGGTTGATGCAGCAGGTCAATACCGTGTCCCTGCATGCCACGTCATGCGGGCAGAAAGAGTAGCCGAGGGAGAAGTTAAGTCAGGGCTTATTTCACAATGCCCTGGCGGTCTTAACGGAAACATCAGCTATACAAACTGAATTAGAGGACGATTTTCATGCAGATCGTTGATGTGACTTCGCTTGTTCTGAAATCGTACGAATACCCCAATGGGGGCTGGGTCCTGGTGCGCGTCAAGACGGAGGCGGGTATCGAAGGCATTGGTGAATGCTTTGTTCCTGACGCGAGTGGGAAAGGCATTTTCGCCGCCAAAGCTATGATTGACAACAGCCTCAAAGGGGTCGTGATCGGGGAAGACGTGCTGGACATCGAGAAGATATGGGAGAAGATGTATTCGGTCTGTTGTCGTCTCTACGATCGCCGCGGGCTGGCGATTCACGGCCTC
>JAPUIP010000686.1 GCA_027296925.1 Candidatus Poribacteria bacterium
CCTCATTGACAAGCAGAATCTACCTGAACCGAGTAGCGAGGATGGCAAGACCGCGTTCGGTGAATTCCTGTCGTGGGGCAAGCCGTTCTGTGACCTGCTTGACCACCCGCGCATTATGCCGTTACTCAAGTTCATCCTTGGGGATGGCTTTCGGCTGGACCACTATTACGGCATCCATCTGAGTGAAGGTACGGGAAAACTCGGTCTGCACGGCGCTAACACCCCATACGACCCACCGGAGTATTACCATTTCCGCAACGAGCGGATGTATAATGGTTTGACCGTGGTCTCATGGAATTTGATGGATACCGGTCCAAAGTACGGTGGTTTCTGCTGCGTTCCCGGCAGCCACAAAGCGAACTACCGGCTGCCAAGCGAGATACAAGACGCACACACGGACGCTGAATGTGTTGTGGTGCCCGAAGCCAGGGCGGGTTCGGTGGTGATTTTCACTGAAGCGCTTACGCACGGCACGGCAATGTGGACGGCCAAAAGCCATCGGCGCCGCTCCTTGCTCTACAAATACAGCCCGGCGCAACAGTCGTGGTCAAAGCATCACATTCAACCACCGGAAGGCGTCGAATTCACGCCCCGTCAGCAACTGTTGTTTGAACCGCCGTACTTCCACAGCAGAACTTCACTTTTTGAGGATGATGGCGGAGCGTGAACATAAAGAGAACGCAGGCCCAAACAGGAGGACGATATGAAGATTACAGGATTTGAGACGATTCCGATCAAAGGTCGGGCGATGGTATTGAAGATGTTTACCGACGAGGGACTGGTCGGTTACGGCGAACCGATGAATTACGAGCACTGGCGCGTCGTGGCTCAGGCGGTAGATGACATGGCTGAATATCTGGTGGGCAAAGATCCACTACAGATCGAAGACCACTGGCAGGCGATGTACCGGTCGAGTTACAGCCGGAGCATGCCGGTGCTGGTCGGTGCGCTGAGCGGCATCGAGATGGCGATGTGGGATGTGTTGGGCAAGGTGGTAAACATGCCGGTGTGGAAGTTGCTGGGCGGCTCAGTACGCAAGCGAATTCGCGTATATACGGGCACGGGTGGCGCCACGCCTGAGCAGTGTGCGGAGAGTGCAACAAAAGCCGTTCAGGCGGGGTTCCGCGCGGTAAAGATGGGCGCGTCGGACCGACCGGTGCGGTTTGTGGATACGCCCAACGCAGTCGATGCGATGGTGGAGCGGGTGGCAGCTGTGCGCGAGGCTGTGGGTGACGAAGTAGATATTGCCATCGACCTGCATCGACGGTTGAGCCCCACGATGGCGGCCATCCTGGTCAAGGAATTGGAACCGCTACGACCGCTGTTTGCCGAGGAGCCGTGCCATCCGGAGAATAACGAGCCGCTGCTGACGCTGTCGCGGTCAACGACGGTGCCGATTGCGACGGGAGAACGCCACCTGACTCGCTGGGGGTTCCGGGAGGTCATCGAGCGCGAGATGTGCGCCATTTTGCAGCCGGATATCCGGCACTGCGGCGGGATAATGGAGTTGAAAAAGATCTCGGCGATGGCAGAGGTTCACAATATGGCAATTGCCCCGCACAACGCGGCCGGGCCGATCGGGGTAGCCGCGTCGGTGCACGTGATGGCGACGGTGCCCAATCTGCTAATTTGCGAGGGTGGCCACAATCGGGGCGAAGGGCTGTTCAAGACGCCGCTGGTGTTCAAGGACGGGTTTATTGAACTCCCAACAGCGCCGGGGCTGGGTGTGGATATGGACGATGAAGCCATCGAAGCGATTCGGGACGAGACCTTCCGGCTACGCGGGATGTTCTGGCACGAGGACGATGGGTCTTTTGCGGATTTTTAATGCCGGAATTCCGTCTTCGAGGAGCAGAACGTCCACCTGAAGTTCCAATTCAACCGGTATCAAAGGTTATCCATTAGATTGGAACGGGAGATTTCATTCAATGAAACATGGAGATAGCACCATCCGCGTTGGCGGTGTAGGCACCGGTCGAATCTTCCAGGGGGCGCACCTTCAAATTTATCCACAACTTCTCGACAAAGCGCACTTGGTGGGATTCTTCGACAAGCAACCGGCACGTGCGAAAGCCGCATACGAGCGATACACTCAGACCTTGAAGGAATACGCCGGCGCTCATCCAGAGTCCGCTGAAGCGGTCAAGGCGAATCTCGCTCAACTCCGTTGCTACGAATCACTGGATGCGCTGTTGGATGAGGTTGATGTGGTTGATGTCTGCACGACTACTCGTGGCAAGATGCCGACCGCGATCAGAGCGCTGGAAAAAGGCGTCCATTCGATGATTGAAAAACCGATGGCCCGCACCTGGATTGAGGCAGACCGTGCGTCACGGGCATTCGCCGGCACGCCAGAAATCTACTGTCAGCTCAACGACGATAATGTCTTTGAGCCGAAATATCTGGTGCTGGGGGCTCTGGTGCGTCAGGGACAGATCGGGAACGCGCAAAGCATGTGGCTCATTCGTGGTTCGACGCTGGACGCAACAAGTGTCCTCAAATCTCAAGCCAGCGCCGTGGAGAACGGAGGCGGATGCTTGATGGACTACGGTTCGCACGGTCTGGCGGCAGCGTGGCATGTGGTGGGGACACACCTGGTTCCGGTCAAAGTCGATGCGGTCAGAATCGAGGTGAGATTTCCGCACCGTGTGCTGGAGGGCGACCCCTTCACCGTTGAAGTCGATGATGACGCCCACGTCAAGATTCTGTTTGAAGACCCGCAATCCGGTGCGTGGACAACGATCTTTCTTGAGGCGACCTGGTCTGGCGGCGAAATTGGGCCATCGAAGGAAAAACGCGGGGGCCAAAATAACGGCTACCTTCGAATTGAAGGCGACGAAGGGGTCATTGATGGCACGGAGGCGGATCGAGTCACTATCACGCGATGGGATGGCGGTCAAACCATCGTACCGATTCGGGAGTTCCCCAGCGAACGCATCTCCTTCATCCATGAAATTGAAGGCTTCATTGATGCCGTTCGGATGGGAAAACCGCCTGAAATTGACGTTCATTACGGCGCCGAAGTCATTGCGATTTGCGGGGCGGCGTACCTTTCGGCGATTCGTAAACGCGCCGTCAGTTTGGAAGAATTCAAAGACTTCAGCCGCGAATATGTCCAAAAATATGGTGACAATGAACAGGCCGAGGCCGCTATTCTGACCGACCTGCTCAAACCTTATCAATGGAGGAAATGAGATGAAAATCAGCCTTTACACCATTACCCTCAGCGGCGGTTACTACGGCGGGCCGGTGGTGCCGTTGCTTGAGATTTTTCCAAAAGCCAAAGCGTGGGGATACGACGGTATCGAGCTTGAGGGGAAGCGACCGCACGGTTCTCCGTTAGATCTGGATGCCGCCGCACGCAAGCAGATTCGTAAGGCGGCAGAAGATTACGGACTGGAGATTTCCTGCGTCGCGGCGTACAACGACTATTCCAGTCCGATTGAGGAGCACCGAGAAAACGAGCTGCTGATGACCCGTGAGCAGATTCGGCTTGCTGCAGAGTTGGAAGCACCGGTCGTGCGAGTCTTTGCCGTGTGGTCGGGCGTCACGCTGCGGGATGGGTGCATCACCTACGATGTCGCGCGATATAACATCGATCATCGCTATCCGGGGACGACCGCCCTCGAACGTTGGTGCTATGTCCGCGATTGCCTTGCCGAAGCCGCCCGGATGGCTGAAGCCGAAGGTGTTACGCTTGCCCTTCAGAATCATGAACCGATCATCACCCACTACCAACACATGCTGGATTTCATTGCAGAGGTAAATTCGCCTGCGCTCAAGGCGTGTCTCGACTCACCGCTGATGAAATCCCACACGCCGGAATATTACCACGAGGCGATTGAAGCGACGGGCGAGCTCCTGGTTCATACCCATTTCGGCGGTCGGTTTGAGCGGCAGGAGGATGGTACTGTAACACGGCTTCATGACAAGGCGCACCCCGACCGTGCCGATGACCTTGCATTCTTGAGAGCGGCAAAATCGATTGTGAATTATCAAGGACATATCGGTTACGAGTTGTGCAGTCCTGTGCTCATCGGTCACCGCCATGCCGGCCTGGAGTACGCGCTTGAACAGGCGTCACTGGCGTGCGAGTATATGCGAGGAATTGTCAACTCGCTGTAGTGAAGAAATCTTATACAGGCGGTTTGATCCGGCCAAAGCTACGCTAACATCGAACGTTGGAGGTGCAACATGTTGAGTGAGAGCTATTTGGAAAAGGGAATTACTGCGTTGAGTCGAGCCGGGGAAAAGGCACCCATGGCCGGCCATACGGGTGCCGCGGTGATTGCCGCTTACTTTTTCTGTCAGAACACCCGGTTGGATGCAGCCACCCAATCTATGATTCGCAAGCATGTGGACGCCTTGATTGAAGCCAGTGGCAAAGGATGGTATCCCGGCTCAGAAAATCCCGAAGAGCGCGGTGCGCTGTTCAAACCGCATCCGGCAGCGCCCAGCGACTTACATTTGTGCCAGGACATCCTATCAGTGCTAGATCGAAAAATCACGCGACTGCGATCCAGCGGACACTGCACCATTTTTGCGTCACTGGCACTCAAAGCGCTCAAGCGTATGCCAAGTATGGCCACGCCATCGGTCGTTGGCGGTATTTGCCGATTAATCGAAAGTTTTAGCGACAGCCCGGGCCAGGGGTACTACGGGAAAGAGAAAGGCTGGATCAAGGGGATTCCGGTGGCGCCCGAAGAACATTTGCCACCTTACGAGAATCTCGACAGTGTTGTGCACGCGGCTTTTCGGGAGGTCGTCACACATGATAAGATACGACGAAAAGGTTACGGTAGCCTTGTCCATCTGATGACGCACACGAACGCGCTGCTAGATTTGACGGAGATGGGCTCTGGGGAGATGGCACGAAAGGGATATGCCGCCCATCAAACACACATCATGCTGTTGCGCAGCTTGCCGCCAGACCTTGACGAGAACGATGGGGTCGTTTTTCTCAAGCCCAACCCCCACAATCCGCTGACGTATGACTACTGGGCGGGAGTGGATGCAAATCAACCGTCGGCCAGCGCGCTGGGCTTAGGTGGCATGGACCACATTCTGAAAGTGAACTACGCCTTTTTCAATTTAATTGAATCTGTCAAAACGCCGGACCTACAAGCGCAATACATGGAACACTTGGGGTATCTCACCTGACACGATGTCAATCAAGATGTCCGCGATAGGCTGTGTGTGATGTACTCCCGTTCCGTTGCACGGGCAAATGTGAGCTTGACCCTCGCGGTTATGGTGAGCGTCGTCGAGAATTTAGCTGGAGGAACGCAGAGAATGAAGATCCAAAGCATTGAGACCTTTACGAAGGATTCGTTGAGCATCGTCCGGGTCCGCACCGACGATGGAGCGGAAGGATGGGGGCAAATTTCACCGTTTAACGCTGACATCTCTTCAATCGTCATGCACCGACAAGTGGCGCCCCACGCGCTTGGCAAAGATCCGGCCGATTTGGATGTGCTGGTTGATTCGATTATTGAGGCGACGTACAAATTTCCCGGCTCGTATGTCTGTCGTGCACTGACGGGACTCGACACCGCCCTGTGGGATCTGCGCGGAAAATTGGAGGATCAGAGCGTCTGCGAGTTGCTGGGCGGAAAGCCACGGCCGTTCAGTGTGTATGGTTCAAGTATGCGCCGAGACATCATACCTGAAGATGAAGCCGACCGGCTGGCTCGACTCAGGGATGCCAAAGGTTTTGATGCCTTCAAGATCCGCGTCGGCAAGGTGTGTGGTCACGATGAGGACCAGTGGCCCGGCCGAACGGAAGCGCTCGTCCCAACCGTCCGCAAAGCCGTCGGCGACGAAGTCTCCCTGCTCGTTGATGGTAACAGTTGTTATACGGCTCAGAAAGCCATTGAAGTCGGTCGGCAGGTTCTCGAACCGAACGGCGTGTGCCATTTTGAGGAGCCGTGCCCGTACTGGGAAATCGAATGGACGGCGGAGGTCAGTCGCGCACTGGACGTCCCCGTTGCGGGCGGCGAACAGGATTTCTCGCTGCCGCAGTGGCGACGCATCGTAGACCTCCATGCGGTTGATATTGTCCAGCCGGATATCTGCTACATCGGCGGTCTGACCCGCGCGCTGCGTGTGGCGAAGATGGCGCAGGAAGCTGGAATGCCGTGCGTTCCGCATTCCGCCAACCCGTCGATGGTGACAGTCTTCACGCTACACCTGATGGGCGCGATCGAAAATGCCGGCCCTTACGTCGAATATTCAATCGAACCGACATCGTGGACAGCGGGGCTCTTCGCCCCGACATTGGAAGTCCACGACGGAAAGGTTGACATCCCCGATGGCCCCGGCTGGGGCGTAGAGATCGACTCAACGTGGCTCGCGGCAACAGACCATCAGATGAGCGAACTGGATTGAGGCGCGAAGAACCAAAGGAGAAGTCATGCAATACAGAACTCTGGGGAAAACAGGTCTCAAGGTATCCGCACTCGGTTTCGGTTGTGGCGCGGTCGGCGGGCTGTTGGTCAAGGGTGAATATCAGAAGATGGTGCGCGCGGTGGCACGTGCCGTAGACCTGGGAGTCAACTACTTTGACACTGCACGAATTTACGGCGACGGGCAGTCGGAGACCAACCTGGGATTGGTTTTGGAGGAACTGGCGCCTGACGTAGTCGTTGGGACAAAGGTGCGCTTGACGGGCGAGGATATGCAACACATTGAGCGGGCGGTCGTCGATTCTGTTGAAGGCAGCCTGACGCGGCTCAGACGGGAGCGCCTAGATCTCATCCAGTTGCACAACGGCGTTGGTTTCCGCAGTCAGCCGGATCGAGGAGTCGTGGGGATTGACGACCTGGAACCGGTCATGCACACTTTCCAATCCCTTGCCGAGCAAGGCAAGGTGCGGTTCTGGGGTATCAATGGACTTGGGGACACCGAGGCATTGCACCAAGCAGTTTCGATCGGCGGTGCCCAAACCGTTCAGACGTGTTACAACCTGATAAATCCCACCGCCGGAACGCGCGTGCCTGAAGGATTTCCGTTCCAGAACTATGGACAACTCATCGACTTGGCCGCCGACAATCAGATGGGAGTTATTGCCATCCGAGTCCTAGCGGCCGGGGCACTGAGTGGAACACCCCATCGACATCCGGTTGCCATGCCGTCCGTGTCGCCCATCGCATCGGGGGGTGATTACGCGGAAGATGTGGAACGGTCGAAAGCGTTCGCGTTCCTGATTGATGAAGGTTACACCAGCAATCTGGTAGAGGCGGCAATCCGATTTGCCATCAGCAAAGCGGAAATCTCGACAGCCCTGGTCGGCGTATCAAGTCTGGAGCAGCTTGAGCAGGCAGTGGAATGTGCCCAGAAGGGCCCCTTGTCGAGCGAGGCACTCTCCCGTCTCCATGACATCTGGGCGTTGGCAAGGGATTGGGGCGCTGGAAATTAAGCTGACCCAAGAGGAACGCCAGACATTGGACGCGGCCTCCGCATGGGAGGTCCCTGGCCAATATCTGTAAATGCGGGTGGAAATCATCTACAAAGTCTCAACGACCTCTCGACAGACAGAATTCCTTCAGCGGCTGATCTAAGCGCGTGCCGCCTGGCACATAAGCCAATATCAACCCGTCAATGACCTTGCTTCGATCCGCAACAACCCCGGTTGAATGCTCTGCTGTCACCCCTTTGGAGAGCAGCAGGTAGAAGGCATCCTTTCGCAATCCCGGCGTTGTGTAGAAGTTCCCCTGCCCCTTGGAGATAACGAGGTCCGCGTCGAGTAAGGCATTCGCAAATTCCGCCGTCGCTTGATAGAGGTTTGTCCCAATCGTCTTCGATCCGGAAGAAATTAGCGATACATCCCCCCACGCGATTTTCTCCTGAAGCGTTTGGAAGCGCGGATGCCGCACCAACTTCCGCAAATCATCGAGCGTGGCATCGTTGCTCGCCGGGCCTTCCTTGCCGACAACCGTGATCTGATGCCCACGTTCGGCGAGCATCTGAATCAGCCAGAGATCGAACACTGCCTCGCCATCATTGTCAATGAGCCAGATGAGCCGCTTCGGTTCGCCCTGAAGCACCATCAACCGGAATCGGTCAGAACAGTCAATCGCCAAAGGCGCATCGATTGCCTCCCGCAACGCAAGGCTGAAATAATCTGGATTTTCCTGGAGCTTCGCAACAACTCGCGCGCTGCTGTAATCGATGATGTTGGCAGCGATCACCAGCTTCATCCGTGTAACCCAATCACAGTCCGAAAATTCATCGAGAAGGTTCAGGGCTGTCCCTCTGGCTCTGCGTTTATCCCTGTAATACGGGTCGGGATTGCCCGTGTGAAGCGTGACCATCTCGAAGATACACCCCCAGATCTCCTCTGCGGTCAGATCAGCCGTGACGTAGGCCCCATCAGCTTTCCGCATCTCCAGCAGATCTTCCACCGCGTTAATTGCAGCTTTGCGCCGGGCTGGGTCACGAGTCGCACGCGCAATGAGCTCGCTTTCCGAGTGCGATCTCACATGGCGGCGGAGGTCTTCCCAATCCGGCAGGCCGCGCTTTTCGCCGAAAGTGAAAACGCCTGGCCGATAACCCGGCAACGCCAGTTGATCAAGATTCGATGGTTGGGGAACACCAAGTTGTTTGTTCCTCAATGAAATCCCGGCGGGGATAACTATTCCACTCGCGTTGACGGATTTGAGGTCCACGGAATGCCCAACTTTTACCCGGTCAAACCGGCTATCCTCAATCCGGCTGCGGACCGCCAGACCGGTAAGCGGTGCGGCGACCTCTGTTGCAAGCGGATTTGACACAAAATCCGTATCCGTTGCAGTCACATCTTTCAAGCCCACGAGATCGCCAACCGTCGTACTTCCCAGCAACACGACATCTTCGAGACGGCAGTAGTTCCCAAGCCGTACTCCCTCACCGAGATGAACACGCCCCAAAAGATAGCAGCCGTGCCCGATCTTGATTTCTTCGCTCGCTACCGTGATCTGCGCCGCCGGATCGACACGAACGCCTTTCCGGGCAAGCTGTTGCCGAGCCTGCGCAAACAGATGCACCTCACCGGTCAGGACGTTCGACCAGCGGTTTACGCCGGAGATAATCTCCTCCTGATAAATGTGGGCGTGCGTTTTCAATCCGTCTTCATAGCAATGACGAATGAGATCGACATGGTGAAGCTCGGATTTGCTCCCGTGCGGTTGCATGCGGTCTATCCGATCGATTGCCGCGTTACGTCGAATCAAAGTAATGCCGGTGTTCGTGTAGGCTTCTCCGCGTTCCAGGCGACGCCACATCTCCTCCTTTTCCATCTCAGTCATGTCATACCACTCTTTGGTCCCGATAAACTTTCCGTCATTGTCGAAAAATAATCCACCTTTGTCGACTACGGTTTCGGGAACTTTTCCACAGAGGGTCACATCTGCACCCGCAGTAAAGTGCGAAATTAGTGTTTGTACGAAGATCGCTTGATTTAAGAATGGTTCATCGCCGAATCCAACGCCGATAAATTCCGCATCGGATTGGGCGACTGCGGGCAGGGCTGCCCGTAACGCGGCACCGGTTCCGTATGGCTGTTCGGGTTGGATGCACAAAATGGCGTTTGGCCCGAATAAACGATCGGCCGCCGCGCCATCCAGCGCGGAAGCCGGAATGACGCCGTCGGCGTGCGGAAGCGTTGTTTTCGCTACACGTTCCGCCATTTGCTGGTTAATCACGATGATGTGCGGACGGCTCCCCGGCAGGTAGCTTCGAGACAGTTGCAAGGTATTCTGTTCACCGAACCAAATGTCTAAGGTTTTGCTCAAACGACCGGACGGATCGATGCGTGTGCCTTTGCCCGCTGCGAGAATCACCCACTGCGGATTGATCCAGCGTTCCAGGGAATCTGCATCCGTTCGATTCGCGACAGCGTGGAGAAACCGCGTGATCAGATTTTCTGATTCCGCCTTGTCTGTGATGCCAATGGCGTCGGCGAGATTGCAGCGGAGAAGGGCTTCGATAGTTTTGCGGAGATAGGTTAGGTCTGCATTCATTTTTTTTGTTCGGAGTCGCTCTCGATAATCTCAACCCTTTCATAGTGCTAAAAGTTATCTTTGCTTCGATTCGCCTTTTCAAATTCTTCGAGGCGTTTGGCATGACCGTAACGAAGACTTTTGTGGTAGGGAATGGTTCTCATCAATTCTTCAACCAGCTTTTTGCCACGTTCTGGGTCGTATTTCGGCGAAGCATGAAATCGGTGCTCCCTGATTTCAGACAACTGTTTCTCAATCTCCTCTTCATCTTCATCAGAAATCTGATCAATTTTCGTTTGATATTTCGCCTCGATCGCCGCCTGTAATCTATCAACCACCTCTAAAAGTTCATCACACAACTCAATCGCTTCGGTTTGTGGGAAGGGATTAAGTGGATTAATCCCTTTACGGCGTCGCATCCGCCCGGTCAGTACATCATTGACGTCAAGTAACTCATCTGACGTTAACCTATCAAGAATCTGTTCAAACATTTTA
>JAPUIP010000687.1 GCA_027296925.1 Candidatus Poribacteria bacterium
CAATGGTGAGGGTCCGTCCTCGCTTCAGGAATTCCTCTTGCAAGGTGGTGCCGAGTCCGGGGCCTGTTGGTAGCGCCATGTGGCCGTCCTCAGGCGCCTGGATGGTTTCGATCTTGGTGATTTTCATAGATTTCCTTTCAGTATGTCACATTGATTTTAGCTTGATTGTGTCACATTTCATACAAACCGCTGTCACACTCGGGGCCATTTGTCGAAAGTTGAAGGAACGTGCAGTTACCGAAATGTTGGTGCACCGATGCCCTCGATCATGACATTGACACACGCGGGCAATCCCGATTCCATCGCACGCACAAGCGCGGGGGTGAGGTCATCGGGGGCCTGGACGAACTCCCCGTGTCCGCCCAACGCTTCTACCACCTTGTCGTACCGTGACGGCAGCAGGTCGCAGCCGACCGTTCGGTCCGGGCCGTAGTTCTGAATCTGCAACTGGTGCTCGGCGTTCCAGCGAGCGTCGTTGCCGACAATGGCGATAATGGGCAGATTGTACCGCAGAGCTGTGTCGAACTCCATCGCATGGTAGCCGAATGTGCCGTCGCCTAAGATGACGAATACCTGCCGTTCGGGATGTGCCAATTTTGCGGCGAGCCCCATCGGCAATGAACTACCGATCGCGCCGGAGGGGCCATTGATGAGACGGCACTCAGCTTCTAGCCCTGCCTGCGCCCACTGCCCGAACTCGCCGCCATCGCTGATGAATACCGCGCCGTCGTCCAAAAACGGCTGAAGCGCATGACACACTCGCAGCGGATGAATAGGCCGCTGGGACGAACGGCACAGTTGCTCCCATTCGGAGGGCACACGACTTCGCGCCGCGACGACCTCTGATTTCCAGGCGCTCTGGTGCCATCGTCGCGCTTGTGCTGCTGCCATCAACTGACCCACCGCGTGCGACGGTTCGGCGTGTATGGCCAGCACGACGGGGGCATCCTCGCGCAGTTGCTCGTGATCGGCGTCAATCTGGATGAAGCGACAGGCTTCGGCAAAAAAAGGCGGTTGACCGAAACGTAACGAGAAATCCAATTTCTTCCCCACCAACAGCACAACGTCTGCCTCGGCGAGACAATTCGGCCCCTGATGCAGCCACGGGTCGTTGACTCCACGCGGGCTTTCCATCGGAAGGGCGGGAATACCTGTGACCGCCGACAGCCGTTCTACATCCTTCCAACGGGGTGGTCGCGCCATCGCCGGCCCTGCCAAAATCAGTGGACGCTCCGCTTCGGCGAGTCGGTTGAGGATGTTGTCTGAAATATCGGAGCTGGCGGTTGCCCCGTCGCCTGTGCTCCGATTGGCATCCGGCGCTGCTGGGGAAGTCGACACCGTTGCCTCCAGAACATCGGCGGGTACGCTCAAATGAACGGGACCGGGCCGCCCTGAACAAGCCAGGGAAAGCGCAGCCTTAATGTCTTCGCCCAGCCGGTTGGCCTTCGTTACCAACCACGCCGCTTTTGTCACCGGCTCAGCGGTAGCAACCTGGTCGATCTCTTGAAAGGCGCCTTTGCCGATTTGAGAAATCGGACAGTGCCCGCTCAACAGCACCACCGGCGATTCTGCCATCAGTGCGACGTAAAGGGCGGACACTGCGTTGCAGTGTCCCGGTCCGGCGGTCAGTAATGCGACGCCTGGCCGTTCGGTCATACGTCCCCAGCCATCCGCCATGTGCACCGCCGCCGCCTCGTGCCGTGTGTGAATGAGTTCGATGTCCCGCCCGATGGTGGCATCGTAAATGGACATAATCTGGTTGCCGGAGAGTGTGAACAGATGTTTCACTCCCGTGCTCACCAGAGATTCGACTAGCAGTTCAGCGCCCCTTTTTGGCATCGTGTGTATCCTTCGTTCGTTCAATATCCGCGCTTCAGCGCAGTGTAAAAACGATTACTCTGAAGCACATCAGGGTAACCAAAAGAGTTGCGTGTAGTAATAGACCGGTTGAGAAGAGTCCGGAGATTTACCGATCGCGATTCCAATTCCGATGTGGGTGAACCCGAAGCCCTTTTCGTCAAGCAGGTTGACGCGGTGTCCCGGACTATTCAACCAACCCTCAACGACCTCCGCCGCCGGTATCGCCTGAAAAACCCCCTCGTAGCGAGCGAGGTTTTCGGCGATGGCCCGGAATCGGATCTGAGCATCCGCAAACCGATCGCTCAACGTTTTCCCATCGGGGGTTACGTGGGAGAAAAAGTTGCGCGCTAACATCAACTGGCTATAGGCGCGGGCGACTTCACTCAAGCCATCATCGAGCTCCAGAGGCGGCCTCCCGCGTGCCACTCGGATGGCGTTCGTTCTTGAAAAGATAATCGCTTCAGCCTGCGTCGGGTTCGTTGTCACCAGGAGCGGCGTCGGATCTGTTGTGACAACGAGAGGGCTTTCAGGTTCCGCAGGTAAGTCATCGTCCTTCGCATCCTCGCAACCGATTATCATCGCAGCGATGATGAAGGGTAATAAAGCCAAACAACAGAGTCGCGTAGGATGGCTATCGTAACTCATCGGATTCATCGTTGACACCAACCTGGTAGATTCATCACAACCGCCATCATGCGTTCGACAACCGTTCCACTAAGCCATCCTCCGGGATTATATTCGATCTTGCCGAAATGAGCAAGCCTTTTTTCCTGTGCTTCAACCTTTCTCCGTTCCCGGTTTCAACGTAGAAAACCCTTGTGTGGTTTTGGTTGAATGCGGTATAATGGGGGCTACGCTGAATCTTCGTGAGAGACAAGGATGCTACTGGCGTGAATCCATGTAGACAACCAGACTTCATAACCGATTCCGAAGGGAGTTTCTATGTCCGAGCTCAAACCTGTCGTTACTGTTGATGAACTGCGGGAACGTCTCAAGCGCTTCCCAAGGCTTTCGTTGGCGGACCTGCCGACTCCGCTGCTCGATTGCCCCCGCTTGTCCGAAGCCGTCGGCGGCCCACGCATCCTGGTGAAGCGGGAAGATCAGACCGGGATGGCGTTTGGAGGGAATAAGGTCCGGGAGTTCGAGTATTCGGTGGCGCCGGCGGTCGAAGAGAGATATGATATTTTGCTGCATGGCGCGGCATCGCAGTCCAACCAGTCCCGTCTGACGGCGGCGGTCGCAGCCCGGCTGGGGCTGAAGGCGGTCATAGTGGGGCGGAAGGATGCCCACGCCGAGCCGGTGAATGGTAATCTGCTGCTGACGCACCTGTTTGGCGCGGAGGTGCACCTGATGGAGAGTTCCGAGGAGCGGGAGGCATTGGTCGCGCGCCTGAAGTCGGAAGGGCATCGGGTCTACAACACCAGCAGCGATGGGTACCATCTGCGCGGCGTGTCGTACGTGGACGGCTTCCTGGAATTATGGGAGCAACTTCAGGGGCGGCACATCCAGCCCGATGCGCTCTACGTTTGTTCGGGCATGCATACCCATGTAGGGCTAGCGGTCGGAGCGCGCGCATTGGGGATTCAACTTCGGATTGTCGGCATCAGCCCCAGCCCGCAAGACAATGTGAAGGCCAACGCCGCACGTGCAGAGGTCGCGAATGAGGTCGCTCGAATGCTCGATCTGGATCTAACCTTTTCGGGGACCGATTTTGAGAGTTACGGAGAGTACGCCGGCGGGGCATACGGTACGGTGACCGCAGCGGGACGAGAGGCGGTGATTCTGGCAGCACGCACGGAAGGGCTGGTGTTGGACCCAGTCTATACCGGCAAGACGTTTGGGGCGATGATTGACCACTGCCGGCAGGGGCAGTTTACAGCGGACCAGACGATCGTGTTTGTGCATACCGGCGGGACGCCCGCACTCTTCGCTTATGGAGATGAGATCTTAGAGACAGCAAGGGTTTAATTTGGCAGTTTCTCCATTTGCACCGGGAAGGAGACCACTTTGCGCCGGAAATTCTATCTGTCCATCGGAATTCTAGGTTTACTGCTCACAGTCGTGCCAGCACAAGCGCAGATTATCAGCCCTGAGGAGGCAATCGGTTTTCCGGTTGGGACGGATTACAAACTTGCACGTTGGGAGGCGATCACCCAATATCTCCGATCACTGGCGACGAATGCCGACCGGGTGATGCTGGAGGAGCGCGGCAAAACCACTGAAGGTCTGGATTTTGTGCTGGTGACAATCTCTTCGCCGGAGAATTTGGCGAACCTTGACCGTTACAAAGCCATCCAGCGAAAGCTTGCCGATCCACGCGGCCAGGATGAAACGGAATTAGACCGACTCTGCCATGAGGGGAAAGCGGTCGTTCTGATCAACTGCAATCTGCACTCGACGGAGGTGGCATCGTCGCAGATGGCGATGGAACTGGCTTATCAATTGGCGACGAAAGATACACCGCAGGTCAGGGAAATCCTGGAAAATGTGATTATCCTGCTCATTCCTTCCACAAATCCCGACGGCTTGAACATGGTCGTTGATTGGTACGACCGCACGGTTGGCACGCCGTATGAAGCTTCGCCGATGCCCTGGCTCTATCACAAGTACACCGGGCACGATAACAACCGGGACTGGTTCATGCTGACGCAGGTGGAATCGCAGATTGTGACCGAGATTCTCTACAAGGCGTGGTTTCCTGAAGTGGTCTACGATGTGCACCAGATGGGGAATGCAGGCGCCCGGTTTATTATCCCGCCCTATTTTGATCCCGTCAATCCGAACATACCTCCGCTCTTGCAGCGTGAGCTCTCCCTAATCGGGGCGCAAATGGCGCTAGAGCTCACCGCGCAGGGATACACCGGTGTGCTGTCCAATGCCGTCTATGACACGTGGTGGAACGGCGGATTCCGCACGGTGCCGTATCGCCACAACATGGTGGGTATCCTGACGGAAGCAGCGAGTGTCAATATCGCTTCGCCGATCTTTCAACCCCGATTGAGTTTGAAAGGACATCGACGTGGCTTGGGCGGATACGCACAGCAGACCAATTTTCCCGAACCGTGGCCCGGTGGCTGGTGGCGTTTACGCGACATTATCGAATACGAAGAGGTGGCTGTGTATTCAATCCTCTCCCGGGTCGCCAAGCAGAAGGTGATGTTTCTCTCGAATTTTTACAAACTGGGACTCCACGCGGTCGAGAAAGGGAAGGGCGAACCCCCTCGGGCCTTTCTGGTACCGACGAAGCAGCGCGACCTCAATACCGCCCTCAAGATGCTAGAGATTTTGCAGCGGGGCGGTGTGGAGATTCATCGGGCAGACGCGAGTTTTATAGCCGATGGTGTCGAATATCCTGAAGGCACTTATGTCGTTTCGATGGCGCAACCCTTTCGTGCCCATGCCAAAGATTTCCTGGAGGTGCAACGGTATCCCCAACGCCGCGCCGCACCGGGAGCGCCGCCGGAGCGTCCGTATGACATCACAGGCTGGACGGTGCCGTTGCAGATGGGCGTCAAGGTTGTCCGGGTGGTCAACACCTTTGACGCGGATCTGACGCTTCTTGAGGAGATTCCGAAGGT
>JAPUIP010000688.1 GCA_027296925.1 Candidatus Poribacteria bacterium
TGGGTTTAGCATGCTCATGACCTATTCGACCGTATTTATGGGGGTATTTTTCGGTGTTGTAATGCTGCTTACCTTGATGGCACATCGGGCGCAATTCAGGGGTATATTCCGACTACTACTGATTACCGGTTTCACGTTCGCCATATTTTATGCGCTGATGTTCCTGCTCACAGGGTTCAATATTCTTGAAGCGATGTGGACATCCATGAAAAAGGACGAGTACAGAATGGGAACGGGATATGAAACAGTCGGGCGTTATCTCCAGCTTAGCATCGCGAATCTGTTCGTATTTCTGATTGGCATCGGAATACCGCTGACGACCGTATGGATACGGCAGGTTGTGCGGGCAATTCGACAGGCACGAAGTGGGAAAGCCCTTGACATCTATGTGATTGGTTATCCGATTTCGCTGCTCGCAATCGCCTTTTCGACGCTCTTTACGATGGAGGTCGATCGGATCTGGATCTTCATGGCACCGTTTGTCGTCATCCCTGCGGCGAAGTATCTTCGGGACCGTTGTGAGGTCCGACAAAGCGTTGGGGATTTTTATTGGGTTGCAGGGCTGTTGTGCATGCAATTGGTTCTGTTTGAGGTGACGCTGTATACCTATTGGTAAACTATTTCTGACGTCTTTTGAGGAGGGAAAAATGAGGATTGGTGCTTTCGGTCGTGTGGATGCAACCGGTGATTACCTGCGGTTTCTGAAACAGTACGGGATCGATGACGTGGTGCTCAGCTCCACGGCTCACCCAGACGCTGCACGTCGGTTCTCACGAGAGAACGCTGATAAACCCGGCGCGCACTGGGATTTTCTGGAACTGGCGCGCCTTCGGGAACGATGCGCGGATGCGGGGATGAGACTCGTCGCGCTTGAAAATCCGCTTCCGGCGTGGTGTTACGAGCGGGTCATGCTCGGGCTCCCGGGTCGGGATCAGCAACTTGAAAACCTCTCCATCACCATCGACAATATGGGACGGGCGGGTATACCGGCCCTGGGCTACCACTGGATGGTCAATCAGCCAGGGGCAGGCAGAAACTCCTGGCGGACATCGCTAACGACGCCCGGACGAGGCGGTTCGCAGGTTTCCAGTTTCGACATGGAAATCGCCAAAAACTCCCCACTATTTCGCGACCGGGAGTATACCGATGACGAGATGTGGGCGAACTATGAGTACTTCATTCAGGCAATCATCCCGGTAGCGGAGAAGGCGGGGGTCAGGTTGGCACTTCATCCCGACGATCCGCCGGTAGAGAAACTCGGTGGAATACCGCGTCTGTTTCACGACTTCGATGGATTTCAAAGAGCGATGGAGATTGCCGATAGCCCCGCCAGCGGTCTCAACTTCTGCTTGGGGAACTGGACGGCGATGGGAACGGACATACTCGCCGCCATCCGCCATTTTGGGGAACGTGGGCAGATTGTCTACGGACATATCCAGGGCGTCCAGGGAACCGTGCCGCACTTCCAGGAGTGTTTCGTCGATGAATCCGACTGCGACTTTCTCTCGGTGCTCCACGCTCTCAAAGCGGTGGAGTTCGACAGCGTCCTGCTCCCCGGTCATTTCCCGCATACGCTTTATGAGGATGAGCATACAAACCACGGGCTGGTCTATGCAATTGGTTATATAAAAGGTCTGCTGAATTCGGTGAATTCATCCGGCGCTTCGTAACGCGAAACTCAGGGATGTTGGGGACGGCACTAGGACAGACAACAGACACAGCGACATTTATCGAAAGAAATCATGGAGGCACAAATCGAATGAACGCGCATTTTTTTGAAGGCATCGACGGAAGAGATCGATCCGCGAAGCCGAGAAACGCTGGTGTGACGATGGTGATTGATTGGGGCTTTGGGCTGCACGAACAGGAAGATCTGCTCACAACCGGGGCGGATTACTTCGACTTCGCAAAGATCGCCGTAGGGATTTCGCGGCTGCTGCCCAATCACCTACTGACAGCGAAGTTGAGAACATATCAAGACCATCAGATAGAACCATTTGCGGGCGGCATGTTCTTGGAATACGCAGAGGTGCATGGAAAGGCAGAGCTTTACTTCCCGGCTGTCATCCGGGCGGGCTACCGTTGGGTGGAGGTGTCTGATAACTTAGGCGCGGTTTCGACCGAATGGAAACTTCGGATGATTCGCCAGGCAACTGAAGCGCACAGTTTGCGTGTCATGGGGGAGGTCGGCAAGAAGGAGGGACTTGAGAGCGCCCTTCCCTTCGCCGATGATGCACAAGGCTGTCTCGACGCCGGCGCGGAGATTGTCCTCTTGGAAGCTGCGGAGTTGGTCAGCGATGATGTGCAGACGGCACGAGCGGTTGAAGCCGTTGTGGAGACGGTTGGATTGGAGAAAGTCATGTTTGAGCTCCCCGGCCCGTGGATCGCCGGTGTGACTGCACATGACATCCATCGCCTCCGTCGTTTGCTGATTGGTCGGTATGGTTCAGAGGTCAATCTAGGCAACGTCGCGGCTGCGGATCTGATGTCGCTGGAGGCGTATCGGCGTGGCTTGGGCGTCAATGCCGGTGAACTGGAAGATGCGAAGTGAGACAGAAGCCAAAGGGAAAAACCCTAAATTTGGTCTGCCGCCGCGTTCGTCAACCGTATGGTATAATAATGAGGAAACCTTTACAGATGGCATCTCGGTAATGACTTGAGAAGGAGTTCGCATGACCGCACACAGCACGACCAAAATCCCCCGCCCCAACATCGGCGTGCCCATCCCTGACGGTATGCAAGGCCGGAGCCTGAGACCCCTCATGGAAGGGACGTCCCCGGCGGATTGGCGTTCATCGGTCTACTACGCCTACTATGAAAATTCATGGGAGTTGTACGGGAAGGGCGAGGAGGCGATGGCCGAGCCGTATCGCTATTTCACCCCACATCGAATCGGTCCCCATCGCGGTGTGCGAACCGAGCGATACAAACTGATCGAGTATTACGGCGAAGGCGATTACTGGGAGTTGTTCGATCTCCATGAAGACCCCAACGAGTTGAGGAATCTCTATGGCGACCCAGCCTATGCCGCCATAGTTGCGGACTTAAAACAGGAACTGATGCGTCTTCGAGAGCAGTATCAGGATGTTGAATAGTATTGTAAAATTTGAGGAGCGCAATCCAATGAAGATTACCGAGATTAGATCTTTTCCCGTTTGGGTGGGACATCGAAACCAACTGGTCGTTAAGGTCGAGACCGACGAGGGGATTTATGGCTGGGGAGAATCGGGACTTTCAAGGCGTGAGCTCGCTGTGGCGGGGGCGATTAAACACTATCGCGAATTCCTCATTGGCCAAGACCCAATGCGTATCGGCGGCTTATGGCAGGAGATGTATCGGAGCCAATATTTTGAAGGCGGTCGTGTGCTGACTGCAGCCATCTCCGCCATTGACATCGCGCTCCACGACATCGCCGGCAAAGCACTCGGTGTGCCGGTATACCAACTACTCGGTGGAAAGCAGCGCGATTATGTCCCTTGCTTTGCCACCACCGGCGCAGCATCCGCCGAGCAGTTAATTGAGAATGCGAACTTACTCATCGACAACGGGTGGCATGTCATCCGCACCGGGATGGCGCGTAGCGAGCGGAACACCGACCCACGGATCTTTGAACCCCGGGAGTCGATTGCCCTGACGGCGACCTGGCTGACTCAACTTCGAGAAGCCATTGGTCCCGAGCCCGTCCTTGGCATCGACTACCATCACCGCTTGAATGTGGCGGAAACGGCTTCCTTTTGTCAGCGGATGCCCTCTGGTACACTTGACTTTCTCGAGGAGCCGATTCGAGATGAGACACCAGAGGCGTATGAGGCACTGCGGCAGATGGTCGATGTTCCCTTCGCTATCGGGGAGGAGTTATCCAGCAAGTGGGCGTTTTTGCCCTATCTGGAGCGAGGCATCACCAACTTCGCCCGTATCGATGTGTGCAACGTCGGCGGCTTGACGGAAGCGATGAAGGTCGCCAGTCTGGCGGAGGCGCACTATATCGATCTAATGCCACATAATCCGCTCGGCCCCATCTGCACCGCGGCAACGGTTCACCTGGCTGCGGCGGTGCCCAACTTCGCGTGGTTGGAGGTCCGAGTTTCACCTACGGAACAAGGAGTGCACTATGATTCGGACCTGTTCCCCGTGCAGCTACAACTTGAGGGCGATCGCTTTCCGGTGCCCGAAGGGCCGGGACTTGGTGTTGAGTTTAATGAAGAACTAGCAGCCCAACAGACCTTCAAATTCAGTCCAGAGCGTTTCTTGTGGCGCCGCGATGGGTCGCTCACCAACGCATAGGCACGCTGCACTCGCCCCGGCTCCTCCACTTGTCGAGATCGGAATTTCGACTATCATCAGATGCGCAATGGCTGATACTGGATGAGGCTTAATGTTTCCCATTTGAAGCGTTTGATAAGCCCCCCTCTGTCTGGGCGACCCCGTCTAGGCGACCCCGTCTCTCCCCCGACAGAGAGGGGAGCGAAACGGCTGTACCAAATGGGAAGTTTTAATCCTAAATCGGTATAAGGCGTCATCGAAAAACCATTCACCATGAATGAAGACCAGGGAGCGCTCATGAAAGCGGAAATTCTTATTGTTGATGACATTCCGGCGAATCTCAACATTTTACGCCAGACCCTCGAATCCGAAGGCTATGAAATCATCCCTGCCACCAGTGGGGCGATTGCGCTGAGGCTTGCCGCTCAGACGCAGCCTTCTCTGATCCTCCTGGATATCATCATGCCGGGAATAGACGGTTTTGAGACCTGCCGAAGACTCAAGGCCGATGAAGCCACGGCGGATATCCCCGTGATCTTCATTACGGCGAAGGACGAGATGGAGAGCCTTGTTGAAGGCTTTCGTGTTGGTGGCGTCGATTATATCACGAAACCGTTTAAGGAAGAGGATGTGCTTGTTCGCGTCCGGAACCACCTAAGAATCGGCCAACTCACCAATATGTTGTTGGAGACAAACATCGAACTGGCTCAAGCCAACCGACAATTGCAGCAAGAGATTGCCCAGCGCGAGCAAGCGGAAGCGGCACGCGATCAAGCCGAAGATGCTCGGCAAATTGCCGATGAACAGCTCTCGATGATTTCCCAACGTGAAGCGGAACGCTGGGGGATTAAAGGGTTTATCGGCAAAAGTCAAACGATTGCCAAAATCCTCACAGACGTGAATCGACTCCAGAACGTGGCAGCGGGAAGTGTCTTGATTACCGGCGAGAGCGGCACTGGCAAAGA
>JAPUIP010000689.1 GCA_027296925.1 Candidatus Poribacteria bacterium
GGGCGATCGCTTCGTCCACGGTTGATTCAAGTTCGACCTGCGGGACTTCAATGCCGGAAGGTCCCAGATCCAAGTAGTTACCGATGAGGTAGGCGTTGCGCGTATGCTTAATCCGAAACTGAACGGGGATGTCGAATTCGTTCGCCAACTGGCAGAAGGCGACGAGCTGCTCCTCGTTGTATGCGGAGTGCTGGCTGTCGGTGGAAACGAAATCGTAGTCACCTCCATCCAGAATGGCGGCGAGTCGCGCTCGATCTGATGAGACGGGCACGGATATTCCATAAATGTGCTCTCCATCATGTATACGCTGTTTCAAAGCCTTGTCTGGCATTTAGTATCTCCTTGTTAGGCGAGTCATGTGGGAATCATATAAGATTTGCCATGATATTATAAGACCTCTTGAATTTTACGTCAACACATTTCAGGCATTCGTATCCACTCCTCGGTTGACTGACAGAAGGGATGCGCATATCGATGGCAACGGGCGTAGGAGGAATCGAAAAAGCTCTCGCAGGTCTGAAAACAGGAGGCGGGAAAACGCGAAAACGGGAGGGGGTAGGATACCCCAAAGGCAGAGCAATGGATACGGAAACCGTGCTGTCGAACGGATTCAACAGCGCGCTACGGCACCTCAATCCCCTTAAAAACCTTTGTGATAATCTGTTCAGCGGTGATCTCCTCCGCCTCCGCTTCGTAGCTGACGATGACGCGGTGTCTGAGAACATCCATACCCACGGCGTAAACGTCCTGCGGCGTCGCATAGCCACGATGGCGCAGAAATGCATGGGCCCTGGCGGCCATAGCGAGGAAGATGGTCGCCCGCGGGGATGCTCCATACTCGATGAGATCGGTGAGTTCGTCCAACTGGTATTTGGCGGGCTCGCGCGTGGCACGGACGAGGTCAACGATGTAGTTCTCGATCTTCTCGTCCATATAAATCTCGCGAACGGTTGTGCGGAGTCGGATAATCTCTTTGGGGGATATGACCTGCTGAATGGGCTGAACCTCCTCGCGAGTGATTTGCCGCAAGATGGCGAGTTCTTCGGTACGCGAGGGATATGTCACCTGCAGTTTGAGCATGAACCGATCCACTTGTGCTTCTGGCAGCGGGTAGGTTCCTTCTTGCTCAATCGGATTCTGGGTGGCTAACACGAGGAAGGGCTCATCAAGTGGGTAGGTTTCATCGCCAATGGTGACCTGCCGCTCTTGCATCGCTTCGAGGAGTGCGCTCTGGACTTTGGCGGGGGCTCGGTTGATCTCATCGGCGAGAACGAGATTGGCGAAAATGGGGCCCTTCTTGACATAAAAGTCACCGGATTGTTGATTATAGATCTGCGTTCCAATCAGATCGGCAGGCAGGAGATCGGGAGTAAATTGGATGCGTTTGAAAGCGGCTGCGATCGTATTGGAAAGGGCTTGAACAGCAGTGGTTTTGGCAAGACCCGGTACGCCTTCTAACAGGATATGACCGTTGCAGAGCAACCCGATAATCAACCGTTCGATCATATATTGCTGCCCGACGATGACCTTCCGGATCTCTTCAGAAATTCTGTCTACAAATGCGCTCTCCGACTGAATCCGTTCGTTCAGCGCCGCCAGATCGAATTCACTCATGCTTACGTCCTCGATCCGAATGCCGCCCCCGATTCACCCCTGCCACATCATTGCTCATAACGTCCATAGATTTCGTCGTTGTCTTCCGCCTCCTCCTCAGCGTCAGCCGCTTCAACAGCAGTTACAGTAATGTGGTTTTCGACAAACTCTTTCGCCGTCTGATAAATCCGATCTAGTTCTGAACGGGAAGGACGATGCCGCGAAAAGTGAATCATATCACACATGCGGAGAATCTCGCCTACATGATCAACAACGGTGTCGGTCAGATTATCCGGGAGCGCTGACAAGATCTGCCCCGTCGTTGCATCTAAGATCTTGATCTGGTACTTTTCTCCGACATAACGTTTGATAATCATCGCAATGGATTCGTAGTATTCCTGGATGCGGCCCCCCTCTCGCAACGACAGGACTTGCTCCAAATCGTTTAGTGAGATAGCCTCCAATGTGTTTGCTTCAGGCTCTGGCCGAGTCGTCTGTTCGACTGCTCGTTGGGGGCGACGGGCTCGAGATGGTCGGCGAGAAGGAACGGGCGATGGGGAAGATGGGATGGACATGGATTGCGATGCGCTCCAATTTTGGGGATTTTTTCGTTGCGAGAGGAAGCGGGAAAAGGAAGTCTTGTTTCGGCGCAGCCAGGCATAGATGCCGCCGCCGATACCAATGACAAGCAACGCCGGTACAATGACTCCTATAATTGCACTAATGAGCCCCGAACCGGCATTGTTACCGTTGGCGTCGTTGGCCGCTGCGGATAGGTGAGCGGTATCCATAGTCAACTGGACAAAGATGAAAAAAGAGACCGAATGGATTATTCGTCGCACAAGCCGTATTCCTGAAGTTTTCTGAAAATTGTTCGTTTTGAAATCCCTAAGATTTTTGAGGCTTTGGCTTTATTATTTCCGGTATACTGGAGTGTCTTCTGAATGACCTCCTTCTCAATCTCAGCCAGTGACATGCCCACTTCCACATGCAGTCCTGATAAAGGTTGGGCTGCCGCATTCGCATCTGTAGCGGTTGGCGCGGAAAAGATAATGGGAGCGCTCAATCCAACCGACTTTAGGATATGCTCCGGAATATCATCAAGGTCAAGCGCCGGGTGATTGGACATCACGACCATGCCTTCGCAGCAATTCTTCAACTCCCGTATATTCCCTGGCCAATCGTACTTCATCAACGCCCGCATTGCGCGAGCGGTCATGCTCTTGGTCATTCTCCGGTTTTCTCGGCAAAACTCCTCCGTAAAAACTTTGACCAACAGCGGAATATCCTCTCTCCGTTCACGAAACGGCGGTAAGTTGACCTGGATCACATTCAATCGATCGTAGAGATCCGCCAAAAACTTGCCGCTCGCCACTCCCTCCTCAAGGTCGCGATTCGTCGCGCAAATCACCCGAACATCAACCCGGATCGATTCATTTCCACCGACGCGCTCAAATTCCTTTTCGGCAAGCACCCGCAAGAGTCTTCCTTGATTTGATAGGCTGAGCTGACCCACCTCATCGAGAAATAACGTGCCACCGTGAGCCGCCTCAAATCGCCCCACTCGTTTTTGATAAGCGCCCGTAAAAGCACCACGTTCATGGCCAAAGAGTTCTGATTCCGCCAGGCTTTCATTGAGTGCCCCACAGTTGAAGACAACGAGAGGCCCCCGCCTTAAACTCCGGTGATGAATCGCGCGGGCAACCAGTTCTTTCCCCGTGCCGCGCTCCCCTCGAATCATAATGGTGGACGTAGTCGGGGCAACCTGCGCGATGAGATTGCGGATTTCTTGAAGCCTCGGCGAATTCCCCGTCAATTGGATAAGCCCCACCCGCTCATCAATCTGGGATTGTAACTGACGGTTTTCCAGCGTGAGACGCTGGTTTTCGAGGATTTTGTGGAGCAGGACTTTCAGTTGGGCGGGGTTAATGGGTTTATGCAGAAAATAGCTTGTACCACTCCGACTCATGGCTCGGATGCCGATGTCCGTCTCCAGCACGTTCGGCATCGTGATGAAGATGACGCCGATATCCGGATTTCGGTCGTAGGCTGCTTCAAGGAGATTCAGTCCGTCAATTCGCGCTCCCGAGAGTAGCGTAATCAGCACATCAACGTCGAGGCGATCAATGCGATCGAACGCCTCGTACATATTACGGGTGGCGAGGACATCTAGCCCCTCACGCTCAAGCGCAAGGCAAATTGCCTCTCGCTCCCGCTGATCCGAATCGACAACGAGGATGGTCGTCTGATCTTTCATAAGCTAACTCAACTTCTGTCTGACAATTTGACTGACGAGCGAATTGTCAGCCCTTCCTCTGAACTGCGGGACGAGTTTCCCCATCACCTTGCCCATATCCCGCATCGATGTTGCCCCAAGCTCCTCGATGGCCTGCACCGCAGCGGCTTCGATTTCTGCTTCTGAGAGTTGTTCGGGGAGAAATTGTTGTAGCAGTTCAATCTGTTCCGATTCCGCGTCAACAAGATCAGCGCGGTTCGATTTTCGCAACTGTTCCAGCGCGTCCTTCCGTTTCTTAATCTGGCTTGCAATGACCTCTGCAACACGCTCATCATCTAATTCAACCCGATCATTAATCTCTTTATTCCGGATTTCGCTACGTACCATGCGGATAGCAGACAGGCGGTTTTTGTCTTTCGCCTTCATCGCCTGCTTCATCTCTTCATTTAATCGCTCTTTGAGTCCCAAAAAAATCCCTCTTTTCTTGACTTTATCTGCGGCATTTTCAGTAAAATGATACCCTCATCCCGCTTGCATCGTCAAGCGGAAAAATAGAGGAAACCTTGCAATGACAGGATTTGTGCGGTTGCAGAGAATACGCATCGGGGTGAGGTGAGGCTTGCCTCAGACCCAATTCCTGTTGCCTTACCCGCGACCGATGTAAGGCTGTTCTACAGGAAGCACAATCGCTTCAAGCATGTTCACGTGTGGGGGCAGGGTCGCCATGAGTACTGCCACCTGTGCGAGTTCATCCACTTGCATCATCGGCTCAGCGGGCGGTTCCGGGCGATCGCTGACACGCTCAACAAGTGTGTTGCCTGGATGCAAACAGCTGGCGGTAATCCCATGTGGACGTCCTTCCAACGCTGTTACCTGGGTCAACCCCCAGATGCCAAATTTACTGGTGCTGTAGGGGGCGGAGTTCGGTCGAACCCGTTGCGCCGAGATGCTGCCGATGTTGATGATGCGGCCCCCGCCCTGTTTTTTCATGATGCGCATCGCGGCACGGGTACATAGAAATGGGCCGCGGAGATTGACGGCGATCACGTTGTCCCACGCTTCTGTCGAGAGCTCATCGAGCGGGCCACCGTCGAATGCCCCGGAGTTGTTGACCAGAATATCCAGTCGGCTGAACCGTTCCATCGCGCGTGCGAACAGCGTTTCAACCTGCGTTTCGTTGGTGACATCGGTTGGCACAGTCAGCACAATCGCACCACTTTCTGTCAGCTCGGCTTCGGTACGGTTCAGGTCGGCCACCCCGCGTGCGGCTAATACCAGGCTTGCGCCTTCAGCAGCGAGGCCACGTGCAATCCCTTTGCCGATCCCTTTGTTGCCCCCGGTGATGAGGGCGACCTTTCCATCCAATTTACCCATTCGAGGCTCCTTTCATTTTTGCGTAAGCGTTTCTATTGATGACCGATGCATGTGCATTCGCCGACTTGCAGCCACTCCGCAAGTTTGCGATCTGTTTCTGGGGCGGGAATCGTTTCGTCTGCGAGGCGCATCGCAAACAGGTGATGACGTAAGAGCTGCAATTCTGCCGGCGTGTCAACATCATACCATGGCGGCAACAGCCCCAGCTCTGCGTCAAGGGATTGAATCTTTTCAAGCGTTTGCCGGAAGACGACATCGGTGCTCCATGTAATCCCTTCGAAAATGGTAGGAATTGCCAGTGCAGCGCCATGCCTCGAAAACCCGATCAGATAATAACCCCCGTCCACGCTTGGACCGATAACGACATCACGGGATTCGAGCAGATCCAGACCACGTTCAACATACTGAATCGGTAACGTCGGACTATCTGAACCGAGAAACAGAAACTTCGCATAGTGATAATCGAATGCCCATTGTGCCGCAGCAATCAGACGTTCCCCGAGGTCTGCGCCGACTTGAGGGATATAAATTGCGTCTTCACCGATCAAGGTTTGCAGTGCACTCAGGCCTTTGGGGGGCGTGTAAGCAATCACGCGATGAACTGTGGGGATTTCGGAAAGCGCATTGCAACAATCAGTGAGAAACGCTCGGTACAGTGACGCTGCCTCTTCCGGCGAGATATGAGGAATCAGGCGCGTTTTGACCTGGTTGGGAACCGGGTTTTTGGCAAAAACAATAATGCAGGCATCCACCGTTTGCACCCCGGTTGCGTATTTATACAGAAGTCAGATTCGATTCCAGATTGGTGTTCGCCTTGATCGGCGTCGGAGGGAGAAGATGTGCCACGCGCAAATCCGATGGCTCCGGCTGGCTCGACTGGTGTTGTTTCCAGGTGATCGCGATCACGATACAAGCGATAATGATCGCCAGAAAGGCGATCACACTCCCCTTGAGGCTTCCACCGCTGGCGTCGATCCGATATTTCGCGACAAATCCTGTAGCCGCTGCCAGTAACGATAACGTCAAGCTTGCATACCACGGCAAATCGATCAACACCCCTGCAAGGGAAACCAGCGATACCCAAAGACTAAACTTAGCCAGGTTACTGATTCGGGCATCAGTCGTATCGGGATTTGGTGAAGAAGATGGGGTGCGTCGTTGGTTACGCGGTCGAGGCGGAGCCACGTCGCGATAGGTCGATTCGACCAGGTGAATAAATTCCGCCATCAACTTCCCCTGTTTAAGCCACTGAGAAAGGTTCGGATATTCATGATGGAGGAGTATTGAGAACTCTTGACGTTGCGCGCTAAAATCGGTAAACTCTTCCCACCGATCTTCCTCTACCATGTAATACGGCACGGGCCCGACCTGCAATTCATAGCCCCGCCCAACATGATGAGCGATTTTGCCAATACCCTCGCGTTCCGCGATCATGATCGCCTCTACCGATGCCGGTGTTGCTTGGGGGAGCTCGCTTTCTGACTGGAAATCGTAATCGCGTTCTACCTGATTGCCGCTCGCTTCACGTCGTTTTTCATATTCATCATCGGTGACCGCTAACCCGATCTGACTCACAATCTCTAAGGCTGCAACCTGATCTTCTGGATCAACGAAGAGGATGATTTGACGCTGCCCGCCATCGCCACGTGTGTGTTCAGGACGACACCGGATCTGCTGATTGCTCAGCATTGTCTGAATTAAGTTCGACTCCCACTCATCTGTCGTCCGATAGACTTCGACCCAATCGGGGGTGTTGAAAAGTAAATCTGTATCTTGAGCCACAATCTCTCCTTTGTGGTGGGATGATGAGAAGATCGACCTTTGAATCTCCTTCTATTCCGTATCGAGGCGCCCTTCATCGTTGATGCGATGCTTCACCGGATTGAGCGTTGAAATTTTAACATGATCAGATCCGCTTTGTCAAACCGGCTGCCGAATGACGCCGAGGGATGCGTCGAGCCTGCTCCATCGGTTGAAAGTGGCTGACGTTTCACTCATCAAACCTCACGACGACATGACTCTCCTTACCCTCCCAGCCAAACTTGCTGGTCGCCTTGACGCGCAAGTGATTTTCCCCGCGACGCAATTTCCAACCGAAACCCTCCGTCTGTGGTTCCCAATCTTCGTCGCCCACCTGCGCCAGATAGTGCTTGAGGTTGGGCATGGTTGTGCAGAAATCGACATGAAGCACCTCCGGGTGATCAGATCGGCTCAAGTGAATCTCAGTTCGATTCGGGGTCCAATAGAAGTCAGCACCTCGGCCGGAGTGCCGCGAAAACCACGGATGGGGCGGCATCTGCTCATCTTTCCACCACAGGTAGCCATCGTAGTGGTACGACCCCGAACCGTGCTCCGGTTCACCGGGACTGAGCGTGCGGAGTTCATCGTTCCGGAGTTGGATGCAGAACCGCTCAAACAACCGGGCGCGGCTGATGAGGTCGTTTTCAAACCGCTTCGCCGCATGCTCGGGTTCGATCGCCACGCCGTCAAAGTCCTGACGAACCGAGGCGTTGTGAATGTCGAGGGCACTCATCGGCACGCCGTTCCGCGCATAGTAGTACGTCGCCTTGGTCTCGTCGTTGGAATCGCCGCCGGTGTCAATCATGACCCATCTGTCATATTCCTCCGACCAGACCTCCGCAACGCAGTGACAACCAATCACGACCGTCCGAGCGATCAACCCTAGCGCCGCACAGGCGTGAACGAAAACGGTAGTGTAGTGCGTGCACATCCCCAGGCTGAGTTGCCGCGACGCGAGCTCCAGAATGACCATGCCATCCCACGGCGGACAGAAGTCAATCTCCCCCATGTTCCAACCGTCCTCCCACTGGTGCCGGGTCCACGCACTCAAGCGGACAAACCGATCGAACTCCGACGTTGCGCCGGCGATGACGTCTTCGAGTTTCCAGCGGTTCCGGAAGACCTCGGCGCGTTTGGTCTCGTAAGGCAGATAGGAGAAACGGTGTGACCCCCGGCTCACTTCTGGGACGTGCCAGCCGGTAATCTGAAGGGGCAGCTGATCCTCGGTCTCATCAACGTCCACCTCGACCGAAATCTCCAATCCCTCCACACACGGAGTGTGGCGTGGATTATCGGTTCGCAAGGTCATCTGCCACTGCAGATAACGCGGCACGAGCGGAACTTGCATCGGCTGTCCTACCACAGCGTCGATCCAATCTGTCCACGTTGCCAACTCGTATTCGGGCGTCGATCCGAGCCGACACCGGAGCTGGATGCGCGTGCTGGTCGGTTTGTCCGCGTCCAGATTGAAGCGGACACCGTACAGGTCAAACGGCACCGCAATTCCGTCTTCCGAGGCGCGTGTACCGAGATCGATGACCGGCGATTCCATCACCCCGCATGCGGCGTGTCCATCCAGCTTTAACCGGATCATGTACTCGCCATCGCTGGCATCGTTGACGCCGAGACGTTCATCATCCCAGTTGCGCCCCCCATCACGACTCTTCGCGCTGCGGTTGGGCAGACGAGATTGTTCAATCAGAAAACCCCATGTTTCGTCACCATCCGCGGCGAAGACGAACCTGTTTAACCCTGGCCGCAAAGCCTCAACGGGAATCGGAATGCGCGTCCAGCAGTCGGTCCAATATTCCCGTTCCGCCGGCTCTTCAAAGAGCACGGTTGTCTGGTCATTGATCGTGATGCGCAGGCGACTTCCC
>JAPUIP010000069.1 GCA_027296925.1 Candidatus Poribacteria bacterium
GCCTGTCATGGATAAGGACGAAGCAGCGCTTGCGTTGCGGTTCACCTTGTCCCAACCGATTACCGCCGCTATACCTCCTGGCGATGCGAACCTCTTTCGGTGGGCGATGGACATCGCGGAAAACTTTCAGCCGTTGACCGAAACAGAACTTGAGGAGGTCAAGAAACGGTCAGAAGGCTTGCAACCCATCTTCGAGTTGGCAGCTTAGGAATGGGTACCAGATAACTCGGGCACGTTGTCACTCTGAGCAATAGCGAAGAGTCTCTTGTCCTGAGATTCTTCGGCTACGCCTCTATTAGAATGACATAAGCTGGGATATTTTATTCTACCGCCCTAACATCAATTCGCTTGATAAAGAGAGGTTCAAAATGACAATCAAAAACCTTTGCAAATCTCCGTTGATAGGGGCCTTGATTTGCCTCACTATTGGTGTTTACTCCGCCTTTCCGCTTTACGCCCAATCGAACGAAGCACTTGCACCGACTTACACCAAACCGAGGAAAGATCTGGTGCTGTATGATGATCTCGTACCGCGTCCTGTCTCTTCGCTGATGGAGGTCGCCCCGGCGAATCCAATTGTCGTGCTTCAGATCAGAGACGCGGCTGAAGCCCTCGCGCTTGTCGAAGACTCCAAAGCGTGGCAGCAGATTCGTGAAGCGCCCATCTGGGAAATGGTTTGGGCATTTCTTGAAATGCAGACGGAAGTGAAGGAATCTCACCGGCTGATCCGACCAGGGCTATCGGTCTTCTCACGCCTGCTTGGGCGAGAGGTCTTGTTGGTCGTCCCTGAATTTCGCGGACTGCTGGAGCTTTCCCCGACGCTGCTGGTTCAAATCGACCGTTCGGACGATCTGGGGGACACGCTGGCAGCGGCGATCGAGGTGGCATTGGCCAATATACCGAACACGTCATCCCGTGAGCACAATGGCTACGCCTATCAAGTGACAGCGCCATTCGGACCGGGGCTGCGCCTGTCTTTTGGAATGACTGAGAATCTCCTGATCGTCAGCCTGGGGGAATCAACGATCAAAACGGTCATCGATCTCTACAGCGGCGAAGCCGAGGAAAGCCTTGCCCACGACACTAAGTTTGCACAGGTGATCGCCCGTTTCCAGACCGACAACAGTCTGACGGATTTTCAGTCGATGTTCTATGTCGATATTGCCGCGATTACTGAATTTGCGAAAATGATGTATCCGATGGTGAAAGATCAAGCAGACATGCCGCCGCCGATAAAATCCGTGGCGGATCAAGCCATTGAGTGGCTCGATCTCGTGCAATCGGTAACGGCGAGTGCAAACATCACGAAAGACGGGATGCTCTCCCAAAGTTACGTTCAGTTCAATCCTGAAGCCACCGCGAACAACTTTCTGGCAATGCTGCAAGCACCGCCTATCACGCACGATTCGATCCAGTTCGTTCCCGTGGATGCTGCGGCTTATGCCGTGTCGAACTTAATTGACCTCCCCAAGCTCTGGGAGATGGCGATGGGCGTGATTGATACCATGCCGCCCGAGGTCAGCGAACAGATCCTGACGGGGCTGGATGCGATGCAGGCGCAATTCAACATTAGCATTGAAAAGAATCTGCTTTCGTGGATGGGGAATGAGCTTGCCCTGATTAATCAGAGCAATTCGGTTTTTATTCCAGGCGGCGGATCTGAGTCAAATCTTCAGCATATCGCAGCATCGCTACCCCGTTTGGCGGTGCTTATCGAAACGACCGACACCACGCTGGCGACCGAAGGGCTGGGACTGATCTCAGAGCTCATTACGCAGATCTTGGCGTCAACCAGCGGCTTGGCGTTACAATGGCAGACGGCCGATTACTCCGGCGTATTAATTCGCACGGCGGAAATCCCCGAACTTCAGATTCAGCCCGGCTATGCTGTCACTGACAAGTATGTGATAATCGCTCTGGATGCTGCACTCCTGAGAAGCGTCCTGGATTGCGCCGCTGGGCGTTCAGAAAATCTTTCGGCACTGACACAGTTTCAGGAACTCCGCGCGCTTACCCCAGACATGGTGAATACGATCGGTTATGCAAATCCGCTGCGTTCATTGAACAGTGGGCTGGACGCCTTCATGGAGACTGTGTCTTCAGACATTGATGCGGAATATCAAGAGTTGGCTCAAGCCCTCCTGGCTCAAGTGGGCGAGCTCGTCAAAGCGGTTGCGAAGGTGTTTATCGGACAGATTCAATACACCGTGAAAGACGGAGATGGCTTGCGGAGCTATTCACTCCTGAAAACGCAAGACCTCGACGAGATTGTCCTGCTTGCCGATCCGCCCGAAGCCAAAATTGCGCGTTCGCTTTTCATCGCGCGTGGATATATGGAGAAGGAGATGTCGAGCCGCGCCCACGTCTACCTAGATCGCGTTTTGGAAACCGATAAGGACCACCCAGAGGCGTTGATGATGAAGGTCGCCCTCCTGGAATCTGAGGAGAATGAGAAACGCGCCAACTGGTATCGGCGTCGGCTCGGCTTCGCCACGGAAAGTGCCTGGCGTGTTATCGGTCCTTTTGCGAACCCGGAGGGGGAAGGCTTCGACATCGTGTACCCACCGGAGACGGAGGTCAATCTCGAGGCTGCCTACGAAACAGAATGGGGTAACGTGATCTGGGAGAAGCATCAGGACTATAATAAAAACGACGGCTTCGTGAATTTCGCGGAGATGTTTGATGAGGCAGAGTGGAACGTTGCGTATGCGTGGACAACGGTGACTGCACCGGAAGCGGGAGAGGTCGAACTCCGAGTTGGCAGCGATGACGACATCAAAGTATGGGTCAACGGCATCGACGTGCTGATTCATCAAGTCGGACGCGCTGCTGAGCCGGATCAAGATCGCGTTCACGTTTCCCTGCAGCAGGGTGTCAATCAGATCCTCGTTAAAGTCTGCAACCGGGAGCTTGATTGGGGATTCTACCTTCGCTTTACCGATGAAAATCGTCGTCCAATCGAAGGGCTGATTTATGGTGAATGAGTTCGGATCCAATCGACTCTTCCCGACCCGAAACGCAAGCAAAACCTGTAATCAGCATTTGATAAAGCGACCATCAGATGGAGTCTCACTCCCTGTCTTCCTACACTTCGCCCCTCAAAGCCGACTCGCCCCCACTTCGGCGTGTTGGCTTTCTGGTTTTCTGGTTTTCCGGCGTTCTCCTCTTTGCAGGCGGTTATGCGAATGCCCTCCCAAACGTCACCTTCCATTTTGACACATGGGTCGATTTTGCACTGCAAAGGCTGGAAACGGATGGGGTCACGGGAGGCATTCATCGACATACACGGCCCTGGACACGTTGGCAAGTTGCGCAGGCGATTCTCCAGGCGGAAGATCGAATTGCTCGTGGCGTTGTGGAGCCATCGCAGATCAATCAGCAGTTCCTTGAGAAGCTGAAGCGCGAGTTTAAGAGCGAGCTCGCGGTTCTTACCGGAGCCGAATCGGCCCCTCGGTTTCGCATGCGTGCCGCCCCACAGTTGCGCAGCAGGCGCGGGGATGCAGAGCTCGCTCCAGCTTTTGAAGGCGCATTTTATTATGACGCTGGCAGACATATCACGCTTTATCAGGAGTTTGAAACCGAGAATTCGCCGGAAAAATATCCGATCCAAGGGCGAACCGCCGACCAACGCCTTGAACCCTGGCGTGGTGACTACACCGGAGATTTCAAGCGCGTTTACGTCCGTTTTCCAGTCTCCAAATTTGAAGTTCTGATAGGGCGTGACCAAATCTTCTGGGGAACGGGATTTCGCGGCGCCGTTGGAATATCTGACAACTCGCCGCCATTTGATTTAATTCTGCTGACGGGACAGTTTGGGCAGATTAAGGGCACCGCGTTCACGGCGCAGTTGGACCGGATGTGGCATGATCAGGATGGCCTCGAACGTCGATATCTCGCGGATCGGTATCTCTCCGGACATCGGTTGGATTGGCAGGTCAACGATCGAATCGAGGTTGGGATTTCGGAGACCATCCTCTACGGGGGCGACTCACGCGGCGTAGAGTGGCAATATCTTAATCCGATTTTGCCCTACTACGCGAGTCAATTCAACGCCGACACGGACGATAATGTGATGTTTCTGCTAGAGGGAGCGATCCGCCCCATCAACGGGTTGCGACTGTACGGCGAGTGGCTGATTGACGATTTCCAGTACGTCGATAGCGATGATCCGAACGCCGTTGCCTGGCTCGCTGGCGCGGCGTGGAATCGGTTGCTCGCATCCCAAAAGTTGAGCATCCGCGGAGAGTACGCCCGTGTGAATCGCTGGGCGTATACGCATCTTGTTCAAGAGAATCAGTTTACGCATTTTGGTTCGATTATCGGCCATCGTATCGGCACAGACGCGGACACATTTTATTTGGAAGGGGAATACCTCATCAACGTTGACGCTCGCGTTGCACTCTTTTATGAATTCGAGCGTCAGGGTGAGGCGGGTGTTGAGGACCGCTATCGGAACGAGGATTTTGAATCCATCCCGTTTCCCTCTGGAGTGGTTGAGCGACGGGATAGCATCGGGATTCATTTGGTCTACGAGCCGCTGCGGGCCTGGCAGTTGAATCTCACCTATCAACACTCGCGCATAAAAAACAGAAATCATCATCGTGGTGCGCGCCGGCACCGCGATGAGTTGGAGTTCAGATTACGATATCTGTGGGAATATCGGCTCACGGGCTCTTAAGGCGGATGGAGAGCAGTTAGTTACGCCTTGCCGATAACATTATCCGTGAATGGTGAGTTATCGGCTTTCTTTCGCCCGCTAGAGATATTATAATTTCGGCGCTACTTATAGGCAGTGCGGTATCGTCTAAAAGGATAACATGCCGACGGGTCGAAAATGAAGCGGTGTCCGGCGAAAAAACGGGTTCTCCCAACCC
>JAPUIP010000690.1 GCA_027296925.1 Candidatus Poribacteria bacterium
AGAACATCAATCAGGGCCTCGACGCCGCCAACGTTGCCGGTGTACGTCCGAATAAGAGGGCCTCCCAATTCAACCGCATACGCCCTATATCGCTCCGCGTCTCGGATACTCCGCTCCCACGTCTCTGCGCTCGTGGTGAAATCGAAGTACGGACAGATCTGAACAATTTCGAGCTGGTGTTCGTCTACGAATCCCTTGAGCCACTTCAAGTCTGCGCCGGACAGATACTGTTCCCAGAATTCCAGCCCATCGTAGCCCATTTCAGCTAACTGGGGGATGGCCTCCTCGATAGCTTCCTGAGTGTTGCCAAACGCATTTGTACAAAACGATGCCTTCATATTGTCCTCCCCGTCTTTCTTCCCTCAAGATAGCGTGAGCTCCACCGCTTGGTCGTCGTTTTGGCGTATTCATTGCAGGGTGCTCTGCTTATACCATTTTCAGTTAGAAGTGAGACGATTCGTTCTTGTCATTCTGAACGGAGCACAGCGGAGTGAAGAATCTATTGTTGGCTTTATGATTGCAGTCCTGAGATTCTTCGCTTTGCTCAGAATGACCTAAGCCTATGCCGGAATAGTCTCATTTGAAACGAAACGTGGTATTATTTCCTTTTTGTGGTCCCTGTATTTCAAGATGTGGAAAGCATGCCATTGACCCGATTGCCATAAGCTGTTAAGACCAAACGAACGGAATCGGGCATCCGTCTCCACACATACGCACCGAAGCGTGCAGTCGTAAGGGTCGGGGGCCAGATGACCACAATCAATGCTTGACACCTTTGAGCAAAGATGATAAAATTCGCTTAGTGTCTGTAAGCATCAAGTTTTCTTGGTATCCTAAGCCAATCACGCCGTAGCGCAGGAGTTTGAAAAATGAAGAGATTCTTTATTGTCGAGATTTTTGTTATTGGCGCCTTTGTCGTCGGTTTTTTCGTTGGTAAGTCGTTGAACTCAGACAAGAGTTACGATAACTACTACAACGAAGCGGAAGCCTTATGGCGGGAGATTCAGAAAGCGGATATCCCTCCCGTGACATTGGATGACCCGGATGCGAAACGGGTAACCAAACTTCGGGCGTTGTACCGTAAAGTGTTTGACAAATATCCAGATAGTCGATGGGCGGATGATGCCATTTACCAGTTGGCTTCGCGAATTGCACGAACAGACGAGGAAGCGTTTGCTCTCTATCGACGCCTCATTAACAACTACCCCGATAGTGAATGGACAGATGACTCGCTGTACACCATCGCCATCGCTTACTATCGAATTGCGGAAAACATAAAACAGAAACAGAGTTTCGAGAGCGCAGATCTGTATTATGATCGCGCGTTTGCGCTATTTGAACAACTCAACCGGGACTACCCGGGCAGTTCCCTCGGGGACGAATCTCGTTTCAATCAGGCGATGTGTTACTATGGAAAAGGGAATTGGCGACGTGCGCTCGATGCGTTTGATGCGTTACGGGAAGAATTCCGGGATAGCGAGCTCATCCATAGCATGGTGTATTATACGGGGATGATTTTTACCGAGCAGCAAGAATACAAAGATGCACGTATCGAGTTCCAAAATGTTGTGGATTCAGGGTATCCTGAACTGGCCCCACTCGCACAGTTTGGAATCGGGCAAACCCATTTTGCTGAAACCGTGTATGAGCAGGCGATCGAAAATTACCAGAAGGTAATTGACAAGTACCCTGGAACCAAAGCGGCAGAGGATTCCCACTTTTACATGGGTTGGGCTTATGAGAAGCTGAAAAAATACGACGAGTCGATTATGCACTTGGAAGAGGCTATCGAGAAATTTCCGCGCAATGAGAATACGCCCAACTCGCAGTTCTATGTTGCCCAGATCTACTATACCAAGAACGACACTGATGGCGCAATTGATGCGTATCGGAAGGTCGCTGACAATGAAACCTTTGACTACGATACGCGAAGGGCAGCTCAATATTGGCTCGGTAGCATCCTTGAAAAAACCGGCGATTCGGAGGGGGCCATCAGGGAATACCAAAAGCTCCTCACGAGTTTCCCAGAACCGCACCGCACTCACCAACATCCCTCAAACAACATCAACGAAAACTATATTCGAAAGCTGCGAGAGAGCGGTTTATAATCGCTTATCTCACGCTGCAAGCGATGCAGGACAACACTTTTGCGGGTAAGATCTCCGGATTTTGCCCGCCCTGTTATGGCTTGAAATACCTCACCGTCGCGAAAACGACATGGGGCCTCGAGGCGAATCCCCCTTCCACCAACCGATGGAGGTACTGTTTCGAGCCCCTTCCTTTCAATGCCTCGCCCGTTTTGCTCGCCTACCGCATCACCCAATCTCCTCTTCTTTACGCGCGGTCAAATTGATCCGATCTGAGTGCCGGCTCCACCGGTTGAACGTGTACATATCATAGGCGCTGAGCATTTTGTATCCCGCCTGCTCTAACCGTCTGTTGACCGTTTTGACCTCGAAGATCTTTTGGATGTGAATCTCTTCAAAACGGTGGAAGAGGTCGCCTTCACGGATGAAAAACGTGAGCGACGTGTGGCAGATTTGATTGTGGCGCGAGTAGACGTTTTTCCAAATATAGGAGTAGTCGTCCTGATTCTCCGCAAACGTTTGGGTGTGAAAGTGCTGCACGATGTTTCGCTCCGTCGTCACATCAAGAATAAACAGCCCGGACAGATCCAAATGCTTTGAAACCGATCGAAAGACGCTCTCAAGCTCGTCTTCATCAACGGCATAGTTAATGCTATCGTAAATGCAAAGCACCGCATCAAATTGCTGTTGGAGCTCAAAATTGCGCATGTCCCCTTGAATGAAAGGGATATCTAGGTGACGCTTTTCCGCTTTTTCACGCGCGACCGTCAGCATGCCTTCGGCACAATCCAGTCCCCACATCTCGTAGCCCCGCTCCGCGAGAAGCACGGTCAAAGCACCTGTGCCACAAGCGATCTCTAAGATCTTGCGGGGTTGGCATTTGTAGTGTCGGAAGAGATCTTCGATATAGTTTGCCCATCGAACGTAATCGACGTTGGACATCATGCGATCATAGGCATGCGCAAATTTCTCGTAAGGTTTTTCCAATTCCCTCATGCGTCACTTTTCCTCTCTCCGAAACCCAACAGCGGCATTCATCATCTGCAGCAGCGTATTGACCTCCTCCGCAGTCCAGTACTGATCCGCATTGGCTTTCAGGGAGTAATCCGCCGCAGCTTTGACTTTCTTCAAACGAATCTTTCCACGCAGATAACTCAGCGGCATGCTTTTCAGGGCTTGCCGGACATGCCCAAATGTCGCTGTAATTTCCGAGCTATCCACCCCGTCAGGCGCTTGTTGTACCAATTGGTCTTCCATGAGATCTGCAGCAAAACTAAATAGCTCTGAAATCAGATACCATTGCAAGAAAAAGAGAATGAGCATAATCACCAAAATCGCCGCGAGTAGACCCGCAATGAGTGGCATTCGCTCGTGCAACGCGCGTTGAATAAAATTCATAGGATTTTCTGCTCACCTTCCTTTCGGTATGCTATCCGCGGTGATCTCGCCCCTCCAAAAAATCAGCCTATGATAGCATCAGCGGGATGGCTTGTCAACAGAAAATTCGAACCGAGAGATTGATCTCCTTCTGGGACTATGATATAATGGGCTTCATCTCATACAGCAAGGAGCAATGAGTTCATGTCTATCATGCAATGGAAACGGCTTCGTCCGGTGATCACCGTGCTGCTGATTCTTTCAGGCGCTTTGTCACATACCGGTCAAGCCCAGCAAGACGTGGTCGATCTCCGCAGAGAGCCCTGGAAAGAACCACTTCCTGAAGGGTTGTACATCAAACCGTACCTTCAAAATGTGACGCAGTATAGTATTGTCGTGATGTGGGAAACGAAAGCGGCGGTCATCGGTCACGTCGATTATGGTGAAACCGAATCTTTGGGGAGGACCATTTCCGAGCCGGAACCGGTCACCATCCACGAAATTGAGATTGGGGAGCTCGAGCCCGGCACGATATACCATTACCGGGTGCGATATGGAGGCGTCACTTTGGATGCGTCAACCTTCAAGACCGCTCCACCGGATGGCGTCGAGCATTGCCGGATCATCGTCTATGGAGACGCCCGATCCAATCCCAAACAGCACCGAAAGAACGTCGAACAGATGCTGAAACTTGACGCCGATCTGATTTTGCACACCGGCGATATTGTTGCCAGCGGAATCGTCTATGAACAGTGGCAGCCCCAGCACTTCTGGCCTACACAGATCATTGGCCATAAAGTGCCAAGCTTCCCAACGCTGGGGAATCATGAAAAGAACTCGACGCATCACTTCAACTATCTGTCGCTTCCCGGCAATGAGGTCTACTATTCGTTCGACTATGCCAACGTCCACATGATTTGTCTCGATAGCAATAAGGGGTCGACTCCATATCAGAAGGGAACACCACAGTACGAATGGCTGATCAACGACCTGAAGGCGAATCAGGATGCAGAGTGGATTTTTGTGTACTTCCATCACCCGATTTTCCGTTGTCACCCAACACGCGGTATCCAGGCGCAGCGGTACACCTGGCATCCGATCTTTGAAAAGTACGGCGTTGATATCGTCTTTGCGGGACACGACCACTACTACTTCCGCTCCTATCCGATTGGCAAGGTGGGGCTTGAGCGAAAACAGGGTGTGCTTTATGTCATTTCTGGCGGAGGCGGGGCGCCGCTCTATCCAGCGAGAGATCGAATCTACGGCGCCGTCAGCAACAGTATCCACCATTTCACGGTGCTTGATATCCAGGGCAGCCGGATCGAGGCCCGCGCGATTGATTCCGACGGGGATGAGATTGATTACTTTACCTTGACACATACCCCCACGCCGGGGGATGAGTATATCGCTTACGAGCTCTTCGAGGTCGAACGCGATCTGCGAAAACAACTTGCTGACATGAAACCAATCGTCGTCAAAAAAGCCGGAGATCGCATTGCTGTCGATACAACCCTTTCCATCTCAGCCAACTTCGACATCCGCATCGAGGGAGAGATTGTGTGGGATGAGAGCGACAAATGGAAATTCGCCGCCCAGAAAACCCCGTTCGTCGTCAATCCGGGGGGGACCTTCAAAATCCCAATTAAGGCGGAGGCAACGTATCCGAACATCTATCCCATCCCTAAGATGACCGTTCATTTCAGCAAGCGGATCGGGAGAAAAGAGGGGTTCCGAAATGACAAAATGACGTTCGATGCCATTAAGATTCAGCCGCTTCTGCCTATCACGGTGCCGCGCATCCACTCACCAGTTGTTGTCAACGGAAAGTTAGATGAACCCGCCTGGGTGGCAGCAAAGAAACTGCAAGGGTTAATGTTGAGTCTGGATCTGACCTTTCAAAGCGATCTCGACGCAGGCATGATATCCGAACGGCTGAGGCAGAGGTTTAAGCATAACGGTATCACGCTCTCTCGGAAGATCATCATTTCAGTCCAAAAGGAAGATCTGTTGTGGCTGATCGCGGATGAGGAAACGAGAAAAAATTACACGATCAGGAAAGCGGCGGGGCGACTCAACGTCTATCCTCCAAATTTCGCAAAATATCCGCAGGATTTCGTCACCGCGCAGGGCGATCGGTATCCGACACAGCCTCTGACGGTGATGTTAGCTCACGACGGCAAATACCTCTATGCAGCGGCGAAACTCGGAAGTGACGCCGAAATTGTTGAGGAGCTGCTCTTTAGCACGGCGTTGGGGTTCCAGAGTGATTTGGACAAACTCATTATATCGACGGAGTTGGTGCAGACGTTTGAAGAAAATGACATCCTGCTTTCTCAAAATACTGTTGTTTCGATCAAGCAGGAAGGTGGGTGGTGGGTAATCAACGATAAAGATGAGCGCAAAAATTACTCCGTCCGAAAAGAGGGGGCTCGGCTGAACATCTCTCTTGAGGAGCGGGCAACGAGTCGGGACAGTACACGGATCTTAAATTCCGATGATCACTTTGCGCTGTTCCTTTCATATGAGACACAGGAACGGTTTCGCATGGCTTTGGCGTTCCAAAGCGATTTAGACGATCTCGTTCTGTCGGAGGACTTGCTGCAAGTTTTTGAAACGAACGACATACCGCTCTCCGAAAAGTCCACCATTTCAGTCAAGCAGAAGGGGACTGAGTGGCTCAT
>JAPUIP010000691.1 GCA_027296925.1 Candidatus Poribacteria bacterium
AGAGATTCACGAGGATTTCAGATATAGTGTTCAGGACGCGCTTGCTTCGTTTCAGGAATCCGTAAAATCTCACCTGGATGGGCTTGATCGTCCAATTCCAATCAAGATTCCAAGCTTTGATTAGCCCGGCGAAAACCCCGCCCTGCATAGAGATCGAAAAGCTCCACTTTACCTATCCTGGCCGCAATGTGCCAACATTACGCGGGCTCGATGTGAAGGTTCAGCGGGGGGAGTTTATCCTGCTCACAGGGCCAACAGGCTGCGGTAAATCAACGCTCATGCGAACGCTGAACGGATTGATTCCTCACGCTTCAGGCGGGCGGCGATCCGGAAGCGTTCGTATCCATGGTGTGGACGTCGCCACGCAACCGGTAGCGGTGACATGCCAGCAGGTAGGTTTGCTCTTCCAAAATCCCGACGAGCAACTTTTCTGCATGGCTGTGGAGGATGAGATTGCGTTTGGGTTGGAAAATCTCGGCGTTCCCCCGACCGAAATCAATCGCCGAATTGATGCCGCTTTAGTGCAGGTTGGACTCACCGGTTTTAGACATCGTTCAATCGCCTCCCTCTCAGGTGGTCAGAAGCAGCGCATCGCACTCGCTTGCCTGTGTGCCATGACCCCCCAGATACTCCTGCTCGATGAGCCGACAAGTCACCTCGACCCACAGGCAACCCTTGACCTCCTCGAAATCATCCGCCATCTGAATCAGGCATTCGACATAACCGTTATTATCGCGGCGCATCGGGTCACCGAGATTGCTCCGCTGTGTAATCGCGTTTGGCTCATGAATGATGGCGAGCTCATTTCGGACCTGCCCATCGAGCACGCCTTCCGATCGCTTGAGCCGTATCGTCAGTTAGGGGTACAAGTTCCCGAACTCGCGCAAATCGCGGAAGATTCCGGCTACGCAGAACGTCCACTGACGCTCGAGCACGCTGTGCGGCTTTTTTCCAATGACCGGATAATCGAATTCACAAACGGTGCGCTTAAACGATACGCATCACGTTCCACGCAGCACGAACCTGCGAACAATTTGCTGATTGACGTGCGAAATCTCACACATCGATACCCTCGAACTTCGGTTGATGTCCTGAAAGGAATCTCATTTCAGATTCGACGTGGCGAAGTGGTGGCGATCATGGGGGCAAACGGATCGGGAAAGACAACGCTGCTCTTGCATCTGACCGCGCTACTTCGGCCGTCGGCCGGGCAAATCGTCATTCATGGGAGAGATATGAAGCGTTTGAAGCCCCATCATCTGGCGGGGCAAGTCGGGACCGTTTTTCAGAATCCGGACCTGCTATTACAAGCAGCAACCGTATCCGATGAAGTTGCTTTTGGCCCGAAGAACCTGAAGCTGCCTCGTCAAGAAATTCAGCATCGTCTCGAGCAGATTCTATCGATATTTGATCTGAACGGTCTCAAGTCGGAAGCGCCTTACGCCCTTTCACGCGGACAACGCCAACGCACAGCGGTCGCGGCAACCTTTTCGCTCTATCCCGATCTCCTCCTGCTTGACGAACCCACGACCGGGCAAGACCATGACCACCTGCAGCGACTCATGCGGATGCTCTGTCACGCGATGAAGGAGCATCACAAAACGGTGATTTTCTGTACCCACGATGCACGCCTCACCTTAGAGTACGCGGATCGAGTGCTGTTGCTTCACGGCGGCGAACTGATCTTTGACGGAACGCCCGATGCCGCCTTTGCAGACCCGGAACGTATAAAGCGGGTATCGCTTCTTCCGCCACTGACGATGCAATTGGCATGGGCACTGAGTGAAGAAAGCGGCAAAGGAAACAACGAGTAGATGGAGCTGAGCGATGTTCACTATCCGACGCGCAACATTAGATGACCTGGCTATTATTGTGGATTGGGACGCGCGTATAGCGAAGGAAACCGAGGATAAGAACCTCGACTTTGGCACATTGACTGAAGGTGTCCGTGCCGCATTAAGTGATGAGAGCAAAGCACTTTATTTTGTCGCCGAAACCGATGGGCTTATGGTTGGCATGCTGATGATCACGTATGAGTGGAGCGACTGGCGCAATGGACAGATCTGGTGGATTCAAAGCGTCTACGTCCACCCCGAATGGCGAAGGCGCGGGGTGTTTCGAGCCCTGTATCAGCATGTGCATCGGCTTGCTCAATCGAAAGACGTTAAGGGCTTGCGGCTCTATGTTGAGCAGGCCAACGTGGCTGCCCAAATGACGTACGCGCATGTGGGCATGGAGCCGTCATATTACGCCGTATTTGAGCGCGTGCCGATCTAAGCGCGTGACGCATCAGGCTGCAGTTTGACGCATGTCGACAATACCCCTCCACCCCCATACCAAAATCATCTTCCTCGCAATCATCGGTTCTTTGGTCATTCTGCTTGACAGCCCGATTTCCCTCTCCGTCTGTTTTCTGGCAAGCATGTTGCTCATCTTGATCTCGCGTCCGTTATGGGGCCAGATCCGCTTGCTGATCCTCTTTGTCGGGCTTGGCACGTGGGGCTTGATCTATAGTCAAGCGATCTTTTACAACGAGTATCCCCGCACCCTGATTTTTACGCTTGTCAGCCCAAGCACCCCGGTGATCGGCCAAGTGACAGGCGGGGTACATTTCTATCGCGAGGGGCTGCTACACGGCGCAATTCAATCCCTGCGGTTCAACACAACACTAACAATCGGTTGCTTTATTATCTGGACGACCCAACCGCGTGACCTCCTCCTTGCACTGATCAGACTACGTGTTCCCTACAGCCTGGCGTTCATGGTGACGACCGCATTGCGTTACCTCCCTCTCATCGGCTCTGAAGCAATGACTGTGATTCGCTTGCAGCGGCTGCGCGGTTTCCGCTATTTGCGGCTTAATCCCATCCACACCATCAGCGGCATCTTAAACAGCCTCCGCCCGATTCTCACCAATAACATCCGTCGCGCAACGCATCTCGGTGAAGCTGTTGAAAGCCGCGCATTTTCCCCGGAAGCGGCTACGGCGTACCGCACCTCCGTGCGAGATTTGAAAATCCAGATGCAAGATGCCATCCTGATCTCCGCATTATTAGTCTGTTCATTGAGTGTCGTTGGTCTGAAAATCCTCTACTTTCTCTACGCCAATGGGCTCTATTATGCGTCCTGGCTCAGAGGTGTATACACCTTTGTCCGTGAAGTGTTATGATGTCAATTTCCCGTTAGATCGCCAATCTGTAGTACAGGCAAAAAGACATCGGGTTAACCTACCTGTTGTTTGTGCTCTACTGCTATCGACTCTATGGAGAGCAGGAGCCATCGATCAGGCGTTTGAGGGAATTACGCTGGCGTATCCGACAAGAAACCGGACAGGTTGTCTACATCATCCAGATCCATGTCGAAGTTGTGCCGTTGCTCTTGTTGTTCGATATTCGCGCAATTTTCTAACCAGAAATTACTAGCGATAACTCCATCAATCAGAAATAGATCCGGAACGAAGAAAAATAGAGGTTGGGATATCCGCCAAACTCCGATCGGAATTGCCCTTCTTCGCCTTCCGTTTCAGGGCGCTTTCCAATCCCGATAAACCCACCGGCGGCGAGATAAATGTCCGGCGCGATGTTATATTCAATTTGCGGGGAAAGCAGGGCTGATGGATCGGAGATGTTCAATAGTATCTGTCCGCTCAAAGTGATGAGTGGCGTAACCTGATACGTGAGTCCGGGCGCAAGGTAGTGTCTACCCATCAGGTAGACGGCTCCATCGGTGTAAGCGGGTTGGGTCAGATTGCGCAGATAATCTTCAGGGCGCTTTGTGCCCGCACCGCTGAAATGATATTCAATGAATCCATAGGTGCTTCCGCTGAAGCTGTAATCCATCCCCATTGACGTTCGGAGATAATTATCCGCATTCGCGTTTTCATCATCAAATGCGTTAACGAAAACGTAAGCTCCCTCAAACCAGAATCCGGCACCACCGATTGCCCGCACCAGATCAAAGCCTGCCATCAGGTGTTCACGAAATCCCACCAGTAAGACCGAGAAATCAGTCTCGGCGGCATTCAATTGGCTTCGGAGAAAAAACGCACTCCGTTCAAAATCAAAATCTTCGCCCAAGACATAACCCGTATCCAACTCGCCCATCACGCCTACAGGAATCCGAACCCGAATCGCGTCCACACCGATGCGGTCTTCTGTGTCCAGTTCATTATAGATGTAGGGCGCGACAACATCGGTTGAATTGATGACGCGCGCGCTGCCCCACGCGATGGCTTGGCGACCGATTGAGATGTCCGCAAAAGCGGCGCTGAACTGGATGGAAGCCCGATCGAGATTCTGAAAAATGCCGAAACTGCCGATTGGGTCATTCTCGCCCGGATAGATGGGTGAGTCCAAATCCGCTACTCGATAACTGAGCGGATCGATAGCGACTGCGATTGGCCGCTCAGAAAACAGCGAGGGGTCTTGAATGCGCGTTGCGAAATCGTAGGAGAGGTCAAAAGACAGGGAATTTGTTAGCACATAGGAGAGATTAAGACGCAGTCGGCTGACCACCGCACCGATGATTGGCTCGTTTGCCACGGGTGAATCAAAGGCGGTGAAAAAGTTCTTGTAGTATCCGCCGATTTGAAGTTCATCGAGGGGCAATGCGGTGGTTGGGAGCACGATCAGTAGGGCGGGCATCGCCCACCAAATGGCTCTGTGGTGGGCGATGCCAATCCTACCCCTTAATCTCGTCACTTTCAATTTGTCCGTCCTTGAGCGTTATCAAGCGTTTGGCTCTCTCCATCACCATCTGTTCATGCGTCGAGAAAATGAACGTCATGCCCGTCTGCCCGTTGAGGCGACTCATCATCTCGAGCAGGTCTGCGCCCGTTTTCGAGTCGAGGTTCGCAGTTGGTTCATCGGCGAGGATAATCGCCGGCTCAGAGACCATCGCCCGCGCAATGGCGACACGCTGTTGCTGCCCACCTGAGAGCTTCGGCGGGTTTCGGTCGGCAAATCCAGCCAAGCCCACTTCCTCAAGCATGGCAACGACCCGTCGATGCCGCTCGGCTTTCGGCACGCCCTGCAAGAGCATAATGTACTCGACGTTTTCTTCGACGGTCAGCACCGGAATCAGATTGTATCCCTGAAAAATGAACCCGATGTTGTCTCGGCGAAAATCCGACAGTTCATTACCGCTCATGCTCGACAGCGGCTTGCCAGAGAGCCAGACTTTCCCTTCCGTCGGGGTATCCAAGCCGGAAATGATGTTGAGAAAGGTCGTTTTTCCTGAACCGGATGGGCCAACCAATGCTGTAAATTCTCCAGACTGAATTGCTAAGTCAATTCCGCGAAGGGCTTCGACAGGCACGCTATCTTCTGAATAAACTTTCGTCACGCCTTCTGTAACAATCACATCGTTATTTTTCAAGGTTATTTCCTCATGCGAAACGTAAAACGTAATGTGTAAATGAAGACTGAAGGAGTGAACCGGCAAATAAATTCCCGTTAAAAACTCCGACGCATTGCCGTTGCCGGAGACATCTTCGCCGCGTACCGCGCCGGATACAGCCCGGTGATAATGGTGAAGACAAACACCCAGGCGGAATAGAGGATGAACGGCTCAATTGTCATGACGGGATAAATCAACTCTTGTATCGTCACGCCCATCATCTCAATCCCGGTGTAATCGATTCCCATTTTGGAGAAAATAAACGTCACGAGAAAACCGAGTATGACCCCAAGTCCGATACTCACAATCGCTAACGCCCCGGCTTCAAATAAAATCAATCGCGCCATACCAAAAGGCCGCGTCCCAACGGCGCGTAACACGCCAAACTCAAACATCCGTTCGTACAGCGACATAAAAAGCGTGTTAATAATCCCAAACACCACGACCCCAAAGAGAAAAACTCCCATGATGTACTTGCTGAATTTCGACATTTCAAATACGGCTTGCAATTGGGGCAAGATTTCCGTCCAGCCTAACGCTTCGTTACCATGTTGAGAATACTTCTCCCAAAACAGCAAATCTCTATCCTGTCCGTATTTTGTGTCGATAAACTTGATGGCAATCTCATGGACGGCGGAACCGATCGCAAGCATCTGTTGGGCTTTTTCCAGTCGAACAAACGCCATCCCACTGTTCATCTCCTCGTCGGCGAAATGATAGATTCCTGAAACCCGAAACATCTCTTGGGACAGATCGCCCGTTTCCGATTGAGCAACGGTTACGACAACACGGTCGCCGAGCTCAACCTCAAGGATTTCTGCCAGCTTCGCGCCAATCACAATATCGCGGTCGTTACTCGGGTCCGGACTCGCCCTCTCTTCAAAGTACGTGCCTTCGGTGATCGTGTCATCGATTTGGGATAAGAACCGTTCTGTCGGTGGATGAATCCCCACCAAGTTAATCGCGCTGACATTTGCCGGTGAAGTAATCATGCCGAAAGTCAACGTCCTTCGCGCGAAGTGTTCGACAATCGCTTCCCCTTTTAGACTTGATACCACGTCGTCGAGTGCATTGACCGTCATTTCAACTTCCTGTGTGTCTCGAAAACCTTCCCGATGAATCTGCCCATCGCCGAGAAAGGAAGCGGTGGCGGTTCTGATCATATTCCGTTCCATCCCCATCCATAGCGCATCAACGAAAATCAACGCAGTCAGACCAATACCGATCGCCGTCGAAGCAATGATGGTACGTCGTTTATTCCGAAAGAGATTTCTCCAAGCGAGTTTAATCAAAATCAGCGACATCTTACTGTCCTTGTAGATAACTCTTGAATTATGCACGCTGATCAATGGGTTCGCATCGCCTTGGCCGGCATAATTCGCGCCGCTTTTAACGCGGGAAACAGACTGACTAACGTTGCCGACAGGAGGACGGTGACCCCAGGAACGATCAGGCTTCGCGCGTTGACTTCCGCGTACATCGTCTGAAATTTGATGCCGCCATAAGTGAATTCTTGCGGCAGTGTGATGCCATATATCGATAGGAGGTGGTTGATGAGAATACCGAGTAAGGCGCCGACGACAATGCTGCCAAGGGCGATGATGACTACCTCACAAATCACCAGCGAGAAAATCTGTACCGGTTTCGTCCCGATTGCCTTCAACACGCCGTATTCGCGTGTCCGCTCCAGCACCGACATCAGCACGGTATTTAGCACCCCGATGGCGACGATGAGCATGATGACAATCCGCCCAATCAGGTCGCCCTGTTTGTCCGCCTGCATCGCACGATAAAAGGATTTGGCGACTTCTTGCCACGGTGCGACATCAAGCGCGGCGTCATCGAGGCGTGATTCGGTGGCTCGCGCGATTTTTCCCACATGATTGATGTTCGAGACAATCACGACAATTTCGTGGACACGCCCTGCAAGAACAAGCAGTTCCTGTGCATCTCTGATGTGGAGATAACACGCCATCCGATCCGTTGTTTCGTCTCCGCTTTCAGCGATGCCGACGATGGTATAAAGATCGTTGGCGATCGAGCCATCCGCGCCCTGCGAGACCAGTACAATCTCACTATCGACTGTCGCCGAAAGGATTCTCGCAAGCCCTCTGCCTAAAATCGCTTCTCGCTCAACATGCATGGATGCCATTGAAAATCCCCTGCCCGCAATAATTTTCTGATTAAATCGGGTCGCTACAACTTCACGTGCCACATCTATCCCGATGATTTGCACGGCGGTGCTCTTTTCGCCGACCGAACCCAGTCCCGCCGCGTACACCCGCGGCGCCCACGCCTCCACACCTTTTACGCTCCCGATGGTTTCCCCAATCGACTCATAATTATCTATCGTTTTGTAGAGCGATGGCTTGTCGAGGTAGCCTTGGAGATGTACCTGAATGTGTCCGATGCGGTTTCGTGTAAACATGGCGATAATGTCGGAGTACGCGCCATCCGACCATCCGATGAAGACCGATGACAGTGTGAATCCCGCAATCATCGCGAGTGCGGTTAGTATCGTGCGCCGTTTTTGGCGGAGGATGTTTCGGAATGCGATTTTAAGTGTCATCATGGCGTAAGTAACTAAATCTCTTGCACTTTTGTGTGGCCAAATGGTATCCGCTTTGAAATGATTTGCTCCCTGCTTCGCCGAATCGAGTCAGTGGTGACGCGAGTTTGAGCAAAGTACGTTTTCCCAGGGTTTTCGGTCATCACGAAGTGTTTCCTGCCGAATCGCTGAAGGGTGGGGGTGCAGACAGCACGTGGGGGGTCTTTGTCAATAAGAGGAATGAAGCGGGGGCCGGATCGGCTGAGACACGGGCTTGGGTGGAATATGGTGACTCTCCCAATCACATAGCGCAGTCGTGGGCTTTTGCTCATCATGAGCTTGAGTATGGTTTCCGCTACCAGTTCCGGGCCAGGACTTTTCTCTTCAAAATCACGAATAGCGTTGAAGGCACGTTGCCGCCAAGGGTCGCGCTAATCAGTTGAGTTACTACCGGAACGGCGAAAGCTAAGGCAGGAGGGGAAGCATCAAGAATTCAGAAACTCAGGAATCAACTTCTCAAAACGGACGCATTTTCAGGGAGCCATGTCATATAAACCGTATCGCCACGTTGGATCCGATCTACGTTCCCTATTCCAGTGTTCTGCTGATGGACGACCACGGGAATCTGATTGAACGCCAGCACCGTATACTGGATCGTCGTACCCAGATACATCTCATCGTGGACAACGCCCTTGATGGGATTGCCCTGATCTTCGGCGGGATGAGCGGCCCGCAGGATGCGCTCGGGGCGAACCGCAACAATGACAGCATCGCCCTCGCGCAGGTCGCCGTTATGCCGTCCGGTGCAGCGAATTTTCGGGGCAAGATCCAATCGCACTTCCGCCCATTCCGCCTTGCTATGGACGAGCGTTCCGGCAAAGAAATTCGATGTGCCGATGAAATCCGCGACGAAACGGTTATTCGGACAGTCGTAGATTTCAGCGGGGGTGCCGACCTGAAGGATCTTGCCGCCGCTCATCACCGCGATCCGATCGGACAGCGCCAAAGCCTCACTCTGATCATGGGTGACATAGACGAAGGTGATCCCGACCTAGCGTTGCAGGGCTTTGAGTTCAAGCTGCATCTGTTTCCGGAGTTTCAGGTCAAGCGCGGCAAGGGGTTCGTTTAGCAGCAGGATGGTTGATGAGCACACACGCAAGTGCCACGCGCTGCTTCTCACCGCCGGAGAGCGCGTTGGGCTTACGGCCGCCATACCCCGGCAAACGGACCATCTCCAGAAACTGATTGACCCGAGCACTAATCTCTGTTTTCGGACGTTTTTTCATCTGAAGCCCAAAGGCGATATTTTGCGCGACGGTCTTATGCGGGAACAGCACGTAGCTCTGGAAAACGGTATTGACATCGCGCTGGAAAGGCGGCGTATGCCCGGTGGGCTGATCGTTAATGTAGATCTCCCCTGAAGTCGGGGGCTCAAAACCACCAATCATCCGCAACGTCGTTGTCTTCCCACACCCGCTGGGCCCCAGCAGCGAAAAAAACTCACCACTGTCGATCTGGAGTGACTCATTGTCAACGGCAACCGTGTCTCCGAAACGCTTTGTAACGTCTTTGAGTGTAATATTTCCTTGGGGTCTCTGATTCATTACGTGCTGAGCGTCCACATCATGCGCAGAATGCGAGAGTTCACTGGTAATGATAGAGATGATAATAGAGGCAATCACCTTCATCATCACCGGTGAACTTTCACGTTTCACACGCTACCCCTCAATTTCGACAACCAGTTCGACTTCAACAGGGATACCTCCGGGCAACTGCACCATCCCGACCGCGGACCGAGCGTGCCTGCCATTATCGCCGAACACTTCGACCAGCAGGTCCGATACCCCGTTGACAACCGCGGGCTGCTCCGTGAAAGTCGGTGCGGAGTTGACAAACCCAACCACTTTCACGATTCGCTTGATCCGATCCAGATCTCCAAGCGCATTTTTGAGGGTACTGAGGAGACCGAGCCCAACTTGCCGCGCAGATTGGTACCCTTCCTCAGCCGTCAAGTCGCTACCAACC
>JAPUIP010000692.1 GCA_027296925.1 Candidatus Poribacteria bacterium
CCAGTGACCTCCCCGATTCGATCGGGGCGAATAAGACCAGACTCTTCCACACCCCATGATGGATCGGTAGAAAGTATCTCCCAAAAGCATCTGGGCCGGAGTATCGTGTAAGAACCCCGAGATGTTACATGGTTTATTTTTTGTTGGGGCATCTCAGCGGATGGCTCGGAGGCATGCAGCCTGTGAAAGGCTTCAGTCGTGAGCTCAGTCCGCCGCCTCTTCCTCTACATCGTCTGCCGCGAGATCTTCGCCACGATGTAACCGCAACGCAATATTCGCCGTTTGCAAACTGCTGCGATCCGTTGGCGCGTGGCCTGCTAAGTAACGCGCGACGGCGACTAACACCAGGTTTCCCTCCGCCGTACCTTTCAGTTCTTCGTACAACTGAATGCCGGCTTCGAGCACCTGGAATGAATGGAATTCTGCATCTTCACGCAGCAAAGCCGTACCGAGCCGTTGGATAATCTCGTCGGGCGAGTACCCTTGAGAAAGGTATCGATAGACCCACGCCCCGCCATTATCGACTTGATGCTGCTTGTCGAGCATTGGTAGGAAGCCGTCCAACAACGCCTCCCGATTGCCGGGGAGGGTATCGAGTTCACGTCTCTGATGCGGCAGCCGGGCAGCGGGCATATTCAAAAAGCGATCCAGATAGAGTGACATCGCGCCGTGAAAGATACCGCGTGCTAACTCAATCGAGGGCGCACGTTTCATCGCCTGATGCAGCGCGTTGCAATACGTGAAGGTATGCAGCACGGTGATCCAGTCGTTGAATTCGTTCTTCGTGTGAAATCTGGCAATCCGGAGCGCAGCGGCATAAGCCAGGGTCTGCGTAAGTTGTGCCCATGTTGCCCCCGACTGGATCGCATCTTTGAGTGCATCGACGATCGCCTGTGGGTCATCACCGAGCAAGAGCCCCGTCAATTCGGTAGAAGCATCCCACTCACTCCCCTGACCGGCAGTAACCAGATCCGGCAATACCTCGAACACTTCCTCAAGTAGTGGCACGAGATCGATTGGGTGGCGCCAGGCGTTCGTCTCCTCGCTACGTTCTGCCGAGCAGATTTGGCGTGCCAAACTCGGCAACACCAGCGAAGCGTGTTCCCATCCGATGAGATCGAGCAGTTCAAAACCTTTGTTGATGAAATCAAGTGTATGCCCACCGGCCATGTAAAAGTGATCGGTGGCGGCAGCGAATAAAATATCCGCGACCTGGGCATCGGAACAGCCCATCGCAATCGCCGTGAGGATGGAACGTTCGACGCTATCTTGGTTGCGTACCTCTGCGAAATTGCGAGACCAACGTTTCAGGGTTGAAAACTCAATCTGATCCGTTTCAAGCGGCAGCAAACAGATGCGCACCGGCTGGTTGAATGTGTCCCCGCTGACCCGCGACAATCCTTGATAGAGGGCGAGGAATTGATCATGATCGGCCAGATAATCGAGGATGTTCGCCATCGCGGTAAAAATCACATGCCCAGATTGCCACTCATATTTGCAGCCATGCGTCGCGCCGACCTCGACAATCTCTTTTGATGGGACATCTTGGGCGCGCAAAGCAATCACTGCCTTCGCCATGACAAGATTCAGGTTCTGCTCCATGCCTTCACGCAAACGGCATTTCCACCTCTCCGCCGTGTTCATTCCGTTTGTGTGCGGGTTGAGCCAGACATCGCCGTCGCGCACCTCGACGGGATAGGATTGCACATCGTCGGCCCATGGATCGAAAGTACAGCCACTCTTCAAATCGAAGCGGGCGTGATGCCAGTGGCAGGTTAGGATGCCGTCCTTGATTGTTCCTAGATTCAGCGGAAAGCCCATGTGTGGGCAACGATTATCGACGGCATAAACTTCACCGTCATGATAGAACACGACAATACCGGACGCAGCACCTGCTCCGGTTGCGACCAGGTGGCCTTCCGTTTTAAGTTGATCTTGTGAGCCGACATATACGAATTCATCTGAGTGGAACGCACTTTGTGTTGCCATGTGTCATACCTCCTTTGAACTCACAGATGACGTTGAATCTGGTCAAAACTGTGGGAATCGAGTTTATGATAATCAGGAATGTCGTAGCGATTTCCGCGAACATCTGTCACAAGGAGTCGGGCCGGTGGCACGTGCTTGATGTTCTGGTGAAGCCCCTGGACGGAGAAGGTGAGTTTACCGCGTGATGTTTCGACCTCCCATTCATGGACACCGAACCGCTCCTTCACATGGTAGATTTTCTGGATAACCGGCGTGAAGTAGCGTTTATCCAGTTCTTCACGGAGGATGGTGAGGCTTTCCGCGTCCAGTTGTGACGGGTCTTGAATGATACCGATCTCCTTGTCCTCACCGACACCGAGCGAAATGTAGTGCTCCGGGTCGCTCAACGGGAGGATTCGCCACACCGTCACACGCGGGTAGCAGACCTCCCCTTGAATCTCCAGACGCGGCGAACCCATCGGCGACCGAAACAGCCGTATCTTCTCCGCCTCCAGGTATCGCGGCGTAAAGTCATCATCTCCGGACTTGATTGGATACGGCGGTCCGGATTCCACGGCAGCCGGTCGGACACCTTCAGACGTTTTTTGGTTTTCCGTGTTCATGACTTCCTCCCAGGAAGTTAGCTATTCAGCGATGATCTGCGCATCTGAACGAATCTCGGAGGCCTGCCGCTGCGTCTCAACAAGATTGTAGTAAATGCCTTTCTTCTCCATCAGTTCTTCGTGTGAGCCACATTCGACGCCGCGGCCCTTATCGAGGACGAGGAGCCGGTTCGCACTCCGTAACGTCGAGAGGCGATGGGCGATGGCAAAGGTCGTCCGATTCTGAACGAGTCGGTCAATCGCTTGCTGAATCTTCCGCTCTGTCTGCACGTCCACCGACGAAGTCGCTTCGTCGAGAATCAGGATGCGTGGATTGTGCAGAATGGCCCGCGCAATGGAGATGCGCTGACGTTCACCGCCGGAGAGGCGGCCACCGCGTTCTCCCACTTCCGTGTCATATCCATCGGGAAACTTCACGATGAACTCGTGGGCGTTTGCGGCTTTCGCTGCGGCGATAACCTCTTCCATTATCGCATCGGGCTTCGCGTAGGCGATGTTCTCCGCAATGCTCCCATTGAAAAGATAAGGCTCCTGAAGGACGACACCAATCTGCTTTCGCAGATCGCTCAAACGGATCTTCGTAATATTGACGCCGTCAACGGTGATGCTTCCCGAATCCGGCGTATAAAACCGGCAGATCAGATTAATCAGCGTGGACTTTCCGGCGCCGGAATGACCAACCAAGCCAATCATTTCACCGGGCTTTACGTGGAGATTGATGTCCCGAAGCACGGGCTTATGCGGCTCGTAGCCGAAAGTCATATTGCGGAACTCGACTTCGCCCTTGAGTTGCGGCGTTGAAACGAGCGTGCCGTCATCCAACTGCTCCGGCTCGGAGTCAATGACTTCAAAGATACGCTCCGCCGCGGTCATCGCCCGCGATGCCCAGTTAATCAGCGGGCTCACGTGCCGCAACGGCCCGTAGAACATCGCCAGGAAACTGTGAAATGCCATCAACGTACCGAACGTCATTTCGCCTGCGATGATCTGTAGTCCACCAGCATACCAGACGATGAGCGTTCCCAATTGAACACAAAACCCAAGCAGTGGGTAATAGGTCGCCCAGACTTTCTCCGCAACCGTGTCGTAATTTCGGGCATCTTCATTCGCGTCGGAAAATCGCCTCACCTCGCCCGTCTGCTGACCAAACGCCCGAACAACGCGGATACCGGAAACCGAATCGTTGACGATGTCGTACAGTTTTGATCTGCGGCGCCATGCGCGATGCCAGAGGCTTCGCACCTTCATCCAGAACCAGCGCGCCCCAAAGATAATCAGCGGAATGGGGATCAGAATGAAAAACGCGAGACGCCAGTTCATCGAGAAGAGCATCGCGCCAATGCCAAATAGCATCAACAGATCAATGGCGAGGAACTGAAGCCCATCCAGCAGGAACCACTGGAGACGCTGGCTGTCTTCCGTGATGTGCGAGATGACCGTACCGGTCTTGCGTTTGTCGAAGAAACGGATGGAGAGGCTGTGAAGTCGTTCGTAGAGTTGGTCACGGATATCTGCGGTCATGCGGAAGGTCAGCCATGCGCCCAGACGCCCGCGAAAGATGTCCAGGACGTGGGTGATAACATAGCTTGCCACAAGGAAGCCGACTGCAATCGCCAACGCGAACGACGCCGTCCCAATTGACCGGAAGATTTGCCCCAACGCCGTTTCCGATGTTCCCTGTGGTGCCGCGATCGCATCGTTCAACCTCAGTACATCGTCAATGAGGATGCGCGTGAAGTAGGGCGGCACGAGTGAAAGCACTGTCGCGACGAGCATGAATAGCACCATCCCAGCCGCCGGCGCCTTATATGGGGCGAGATAGGAGAGCACACGCAACATGACACGGTGCTTCTTCGTACACGCCGGGCACGGCGAAAACTCGTCAGGAAGCGGTAAGCCACACGTCTTGCAGAACTTCTGCTCTTCTTCGTAATCCCACGCTGGCGGCTCGTCACGCTTTCCGTCGCGGTATTCGATCTCCTCGCCAAGAAACCGAGCAATATACCCGAACTTCGGCGCAAGCGCATTCGAGTAGCGGATCAGATCGACCGTATCTCTCTTCAACTCTAGAACCAGAATACCACCGTCTACGATTGCCTCAGCGCAGATTTCCATCACGTCGCCATACGGAATGCGATGAAGGACGGTCCCCTTCGCATCAAGGGCCAGGATTTCTGTGTCGGCTAGGACGAACCATCCCTCTCCGAACGAACCCTCCGGGGTAACATCGGTCTGAGCCGCGAACCGCACCTTTTCCGATGCGATGCCTCCGTTCTGTAAAGCTTTTTCTATTGAGGCTGGTAGCGTATCTAACTGTGTCATGTATCAAAGCTCCTGTTGTAACCCACGTTGCTACCTTGAAAATTGATGGTTTCTATCTGAAATCCTCGGTCTGATGAACGTTCTCAGTCCTTGGGTAGCAACTTGGGGTATAGGTCTCTGAAGATTGATGCGAACTAAATCCACCCAGTCGTTAGTCCCCAGATCAATCCCAAGCAATTCAAATACGGTAGGTGATAGTGCATGGTCAAAACATGTTGAAGATTTCTGGTATCGGACCATGCTTATCCCTGAAAAGCTGATGTAGGTAGGTAATCTCGTCATCAGCGAAAGTCAAATTGTTGGTAGCGTTCATTTTCTGATAAGCATACTCAAGCGTTTTAAGAGGATATGCGAGAATCGCATGGTCTCCGTCAAACAAGTACAACCCGGTCGTATCAGACAGGTACGCTTGTATTGCTCGCCGTATCCCGACATCTGCGATCTTCTCAAAATGCCCCGGTATCGTAGGCTCCCAAAACTTCGCGTTCCGGTAATTCGCTTGCTCTCTTTTCTCCCTTAACCAATCTAACGGCCGAATCGAGTTGATATCCTGTGAGAGCAAATAAGGGACAGTGCTTTGTTTCTCGAATTCAGTCAATACGACCTTATGTGTGCGACCTTTCGCTTTTTGTGGCATTTTCCCCGGCGTGACTTCAAGCGTAAAGGGTTTTGTTCCGATGTAAAAAATGCAAACTCCGTCCAACGCGAGCAAAGCACGACACGCATAGAACGTGGCATAATATAACTTAATTGGACTTTGGACAAATCCGGCACCGTTAACCGGTTATGCTGATGGGACAATGCAGACGAGAACTGGGTTTC
>JAPUIP010000693.1 GCA_027296925.1 Candidatus Poribacteria bacterium
GAGACTTGGCACAAAAGAGGTCCGATAACATTAGAATTGTTTCGAGATTCACTTAACAGGGAACAACTCTATCAGATCTCTTTGAAAACTCGCCCAAGCGACTCACCAGAGACATGAAGTGAAAACTCGTGCAGGTAGCCGAATGGCGTCATTTCGACCGTAAAACCGGTATTCGTTAAACGATTCCCGGCATCGATCAGGATTTGGTGGGCAAATTCAGGTGAGGATTTACTCATCCCAAGATGGGAGAAGGAGTGTAACACAACCGTTTTACTGGCGAACTTTCCCGCAAGCCATTTGATATTCTTGACCATCTTTGTCAAGACTTTGCCTGCCCGCGCTTCATCTTCCGCTTCGGCATGCACAAAAACCACAACCGTGTCGCGGATGCGCTGATCACACGCGGTATCCGCGACAGTATCAAGAACTTTATAGGTCGTTTTGAACCAGAACTCAGGGGCGTAAAACATCAGCAGCTTCAAGCAGTTCCTCCCGTTGCAATTCCATTTCTAGCTGCTTCAGGCAGTATCGCCAGTATTCGATTGTGTATATTTTGACCGCCTTCGGTTGCTCTGCCAAATCCAGATAGTGTCCGATCCAGCCAATCAGCAGAGCCCGAGCGGTTTTTCCAACGGCGCGATGTTCCGCATCGTACGCAATATCACGGAAGTTGTTCAGATCTTCTGGAGCCAAGTGAAAATCAATCTCACGATACAGAACGAGATTTACCATCAACGCCGTCGTGATTTGGCGCGGAGTATCACTATCAGTAGTAGGTGGGTAAGCGGCGTCGAAAATCTTCTCTTGGGGTAAGGCTTGCAGGTAGTTTAATCGGTGGTTCAGATAGTCCAACTGCCGATTGGCAATTGTTATGTCAGCCAGACTCGCCAACATGCGGGGGGTGCTAGATAACCGGTCAAGGGCAACCTGTGGAGCATCAACCACAAGTTTTCGCTCAGACGCAGAGTCCAGAAATTCGCGCTCCCGTTCATTATAGGTAGGAATTTCCTCTCGTTCGGTAATTCGCATCATCGGTGTTTCGGGGGAGATGAGGATCGACTTTCGGAGGGTATCTTGGGCGCGTTTGGCCAATTTATCGACCAGCGTATTGCCGATTTGAAAAAGCTTAATCAGTCGATTTTTATCCAGAAGGCGAACCGATTTGTCCAGCCCGCCCTGACTGCCGTACTCCAAACCTAAGCTTGTCAACGCAAACGCTTCCTGGATCTGTCCCCGGATCTCGGCCTGCGAAGAGAAATCTTCTACCTTAATCGTAATCAGCTTATGAGCGAGCACGGCAATGTCGTGATGGATTTCACCTACCTGTTCCGCTGAAATTCGCCCGATCTCTTGCCCTCGCTCAAGAGTCTGCGCGAAAAACAGCCGATTATCGTATTGGGCCAGCGCATCAGTTTCAAACATTTTCCGTTTCCTTCGCGGATCCGTCGTCTTCGTCGTCCTCGAGCTCGAGGTTCTCAAGATCTACTTTCTCAAGGACTTCCCCTTCGGTAACATTGATGCCAGCCGCTCTATCGCGTTCTTGAACCCGTTCCTCCTGCTCTGCCTTCGCACGTTCGAGCGAGCCCCAGAGTTCTTCGCCTAACTCGTCTTCTCGATCCAACCCAAAGAGTTCATATAGCACGCGAATAAACAGGTCTTGATCTGCTTCCCAGATGGCGTTCATAATCGCTTTTGCCCGTTCGTCTGTATATTCAACCCCCTCTGACGACGGCTCGATCAGCCCCTCTTCAATAAACAGAGCTTTGAAATCGGAACTGACCTCAACTCGACCACGCAGCAGGCTGGCGATAATACCGATATCGATTTGAGTGAGCAGGCGTCCGAGTTCATCCGCCTCACACTCGGACAGCTCGAAAAGCCAGAAATCGAGCGTTTTCTCATCAAGCTTGCCGTTACGCCATAGGACGAGATCCATCATCTCTTCAAACTGTTCCGACGATAAAGACGGCAATAGCACAGATGCCAAACCTGTTCCCAGATTCGCATCCAGCACTTGCAGCACGTCCTCCGTTGCGCTCATCTGAATCAATGAAGTACAGTCCGGAACGAGATAATATAACCCTTCTCTCGATTTGGGATCTCGGGTGGATGAGATAATGTCCAGTTGCTGTTCTGTCGTGTAGCTTTGGAAAAGCACCTCAGCCTGCGCCGTCGGCATTTGCAGCAGTTTTTGGGATTCAAACTGTGGGTCAATGAGTTTTCGGTTACTCACATCACCCTCCGGAAATATCAGTAGTTTTCTCTGGCGAAATTCAGGTTTTTCGCTGCAGCAGCAATCGGATCATCTTTTGAGGGTGTTTCGAGAACATACCAACCATCATAACCGATCGCGTGGGTGGCTTCGATTACCGCCGGAAAGTCAACCTCACCCTCGCCGGCGTGGTTTCCTCCGGTATCTTTGATGTGCATCTGTGCAATGGCGTCTCCGAGTTGGCGAATCTCCTGAGCAGCGTCATATCCGAGGCCCGTGGCGTTGCCCATATCGTAGTAAACACCGACGGCCGGGGAGGCAACCTGATCGAGGATCTGCTGGTGGTCATCAGCGTTTAGCGTTGATTCGAGGGCAAGACAAACGCTGTACTTCTCAGCCGTCTCCGCCGCCGCCTTCAACCCATCAATGAAACGTGCCGCGGTGATCTGCTCCATTTCAATTTTTCCATTGCCGAAGAATGGAACGAGAATGACCTTTGCGCCCAGTTCTGGAGATACTGTGGAGAGGTGCTGTAACATCGCAATCCCTTCGGCTCGCGTTTCATCATTGGGATGGGCGAATGTGTATGAAGTGAATCCGCCCGGCGAGAGCGAAGGCGTTTCAATGCCGATCTTTTCGGACAGCGCACGGATCTCGGCAACGCCCGACTTACTCCAGAGCGGGTGTTCTCGATAATTTCCCCCAATACAGATTTCAACGCCATCGAAGCCGATCTCTTTGGCTTTGCTGAATGTCTCTTCAAGCGGCAAGCCTAACATACCATCTCGGATGCCAATCTTCATGCTGTTCTCCTTAGCGAATGAATTCACGATGGAAATTGGTTACTTCTGATAGACCTGACGGTAATGATACCATTTTTGAATTCTAGGTGTCAAGCGGGGTAAAGCGATCCGAGGGGAGGCAATTTTCGATTGTTCATGCCGCTTATCTGTGCTATCATAGTGGACACACGAAACATAATCCAGGGAAGGTATTGGGACAGGACAAATCAAAAAGGAATGTTTTCATGAAACGACAGCTCTTTTTCACCGGCTGCTTGCTCTTCATATCAATTGCATCTCTTATGGGGCAAACGGTAAAAATAGAACCCGTGGAGCTAGAGAAAATGATGCAGTTACCTCAAGATGACTGGTTAAACTTGACGTTGATGGGCACGAAAATCGGGTATGCTCATATCTACATGGAAAAATCAACGTATGAAGGTGAGGACGCCATTCGCATTCGTGCGGACATGGTGATTGAATTTAAGCGTACCGGTATCGGGTTACGGCTCACCACGACGCGAATCTCATACATCGGCCTGGATCTCGTTCCCCGTTACTTTATTTCGACATCGAATGAGAGTGGGCAGGAGAAGCGTGTTGCAGGGACGATCAGGGATGGCTTCGTTTACTTGGAAACGACGCTAGCAGGGAAAACAACGCAGGGACAGCATCCCATCCCCGACGATACGATTTTTGAACAGATGCTCAGCTACCTGGTCCTGCAGAACGGCATCCGAGTTGGCGATACGTATACGTTGCACGTCTTCAACATGGACCTCATGAAACCTGTGAAAACGCACGTCAAGGTACTTCGAGCAGAACAGATCGAATATGAAGATGAGATGAAGTCCGTCTACGTGATCGATTACACGATGGACCTCATGGGCGGGTTGACGACCACGGAGTGGTTGGGGCATGATGGCACGGCGTATCGGATGGAGATCGGGTTGATGGGGATGAAAATGGTCCTGGCGAAGACGGATATGCAGACAGCGCTCGGCGAATCCGGCGAAGTTGACGTGATCCTCAATACAAAGATCTTCGCCCAGGGCAAACAACCCAGGCCGAACTCACAGCATTTCAAAGCGCGTCTGCGTTTGACCGAGGGGGATTTGGATAAAGCGGTTATGAGAGATAGCCGACAGAAGTTAAGGCTTGATCGTGACCCACGCAGCGGAATACTGGAAATCGCCCCAGCGCCGGTTGACACAGCGAAGACGCTGAATCTGCCGTTTCACACGCAGCATGACTATAAAGCACTACAGCAATTCCTGAAATCGACCGTTTACATCCAGGCAGATCATCCGGAGATCCAAGCGAAAGCCGCTGAGATTGTCGATGGAGAGACGAATGCGTGGAGAGCGGCGGAAAAACTGGGGCGTTGGGTATACGAAAGCATACACGATAAGAACCTGAAGGTTGGGTTTGGTTCGGCAGTGCAGACGTTAGAATCGCTGGAAGGGGATTGCACAGAACACACGGTGCTGCTGATTGCGTTGGCACGTGCGGCTGGCATTCCCGCGAGGGTCTGTGCCGGGCTCGTGTTTCAGGGCGATGCCTTCTACTATCATTTCTGGCCTGAAGTGTACGTGGGTGATTGGGTCGCGATGGAGCCGACGCTCGGCCAGATCCCTGCCGATGCCAACCATATTCAGCTTGCCGGCAGCGAGTTGGAATCGGATTCGATGTTGGAATTCGGCGAAGGGGTCATGCGGACGCTCAATCAGCTTGAGATCGAGGTGATTGAATGATGTGTAATACCAATTTGTATTTGAGGCGGTAACATTGTAGGTGCGCACCGATGTGTGCGCGCTTTATCGGGCAGACACGCGGGGCTGCCACTACAGTGCAAATTTACTCTTTTGAACGCAAATTGGTATAATGCGTCCGACGCGAAGCGAGACATATTGAGTTATCCCGGCAAATCTACAGCGTTCGCCCATGGCGTGTCACTTGCTAATAACGCAGGAGGGAACAATGGTACGTCAATGCTATATATTCACACTCATCTTATCATACTTCGCTTTGGGGTGCGGATCTGCGATGTTGAACGCGCTGGTTTCCGCGCAAGAGTGGAGTGAGAACTATGCAACCCTTGAAGGGACAACCTGCGGTTACTCTGCCAAAGATTCCCAGATCCCCGTGCCAGAGATGATTGACGGTGATTTAGAAACCGTTGGTCGAGCCGGACGCGAAATTATCCTCACGCTGCCGACCCGGAAGTCGATTCATCGGGTGGTGATTCGAGGGACAAATATTGAGGACGTGATCCTTTACGCAGGACTCGGTGGCGAGGGAAATTGGAGAAAGGTCAAACAGTTGAAGAACAACCGCGAATCGACAATCGATCTCCGAGTCAGCTTTGTCACAGATCGAATTCGCTTGCGAGTCGGTGGCACATTCGACGATCAACGGATAGCGGGGGCCTACTCCGCGCAGCGCAATGCGATTATCAGCCAGCGAAAGCTCGGATCCCCCACGGCTCAGGAGATCGAGCTATACGGATTTGTAGACAAGAAGACGCAAAAATCTGAAGGGATCGAGGCAGCGGACACGCCCACCTCAACGGAGAGCCCAGAAGACATCGAAGCAGGAACCACGAAATTCTAAAGGCATATTGTCATGCAGCATGCAAAGAAGCGTAAATTCCGCCGAGCAAACATCGCTATACCGATAAACATCCAGACGTTTTCCTCCGCAGAATTCGGGACGGCGACCGCCGTTGATATCAGCGGCTCAGGAATCTCTGTTGTTTTAGATGGGCCTCCATCGGACGCACTCCTTCAAGAGGGCTCTTTTCTGCTGCAATTTGAAATTCCAGGCGCGAACCAGCCCGCGCTATCTGTGGAGATTGTCGCTGATGTTGTGTGTCGGGATGACTGGCCATTCCCTGAGAACCAGCAGTATAGGATGGCATTTCAGTTTGACGCAGCCCGACTCGATCACAACGTTCAGCAGGAATTAGTTGCCTTTATTTTGAGACAGCCGGTTCACCAAAGGGAGGTCCGACATCAGAATCAGGAAACGCCGAGGCAAGAAGCACCTCGACCGCAACCATCGGAAAATACACGTCAGAAAAAGTCTGTTTACTTCCACTCGCTCCCCACATCTCATCCGCTAGCACGATTGCACCGATTGCTCGACCGCATGCGTTCGACAGCCAATCGATAGTTTGAACTGACTCCGGTTCAAGCGGGCATACGACGATCCATCATCTTCCAGCCCGCTTACCTATGAAATTCCGGGCTCTCTGGTGCTGACGTACCTATTCGGTGTCGGCCCACGCCCCTTTGGCCATCATGCCGCCATCGACGCATACGGATTCTCCCGTCATGAAGGAGGCCTGATCACTGGCTAAGAAGAGAACCACATTGGCGATCTCATCGGGCTGACCGATGCGGCCAAGGGGGTGTGCGTTTCCCCATTGCGTTTTGAGGGCTGCCAAATCGCCTCCCGTTAATGCCACCGCCTCCGCGACCAGCGGGGTATCGATAGTCCCGGGATTGACCGCCAACACCCGAATGTTGTCTTCGGCATACTCCAGCGCGAGTTGACGGGTCAGGGAGAGGATTCCGCCTTTGCTGGCGGCATACGCGGAGACGCCTTTCATCGATTGCAGCCCCTGGACACTGGCGGTGTTGATAATGACGCCACCACCGCGCTGCTTCATCGACGGGATACAATGCTGCGTCATGAGGAAGTAACTCTTGAGGCACACATCGACGATGCGGTCCCACATCTCCTCCGGCAGTTCGTGAGCCGGCAGATAACTGCTGGCAGGCTGGATGCCCACGTTGTTGCACAACACATCGACCCCGCCCCAAGCCGCTACAGCGGTCTCGACAACCGACTGGCAGGTGGCGTTGTGGGCGACATCGGCCCGCTGGAATTGGATCGAACCGGCCAGATCTGCGGCTTCGTCCGTGATTTGCGCACCTGCGGTTTCATCGATGTCAGCGCATAACACTTGCGCGCCCTTCCCGGCGAAAGCCAGACAGATCGCCCGGCCGATGCCCTTGGCGCCGCCGGTGACAATGACAACCTTATTCGTAAAATCTGACATGATCTCCTCCTTAAGCGTTGAGGTTATTGAAATTCTCGGTTGGGTTTGACAGAATACTTCGTTGTTGCGGCTCACATGGCAGTCAGCTTTTCAGGAGCTCATCCAGAACAACTGTGGCGTATGCCCCCGGCGGCAGGAT
>JAPUIP010000694.1 GCA_027296925.1 Candidatus Poribacteria bacterium
CTCTCCTTGGCGCTTTTCAGTAGGGTTTCTAGGTTTTCAACCGTATTGTTTTCGGTAACACTCTCACCGACGACTCCCCAAGCCACACCTTTGGGACTCAAGAAGTCGTTCATGGGATCTGTGATGACCAGTGCGGTGCGCCCCGGGTCGATTTCCATCCCCGGATTGGGAAGTTGGGCTTTGGTGAATTGTGTTAAACTCACAATTAGCGTAAAAGCTATCGCGAGTGCCATTGTGCCTTTTGCAAATTTTGAAAATCTCATCCGTATATCCTCCAATTATTGAGTGGGTTATCGATTCAAGTTAGCAAGCGAGGCGACCAAGGCTTCTGCTCCTGTTTTTGTTGTTGTGCTTCCTTTAGCGCAAATGCAGTGCCAAATTTTCAAGAACCCGGACAATTCAATGTTGGTGGGGGATGAGAGGGTTTCAAAGAAAATTGCAAAAAAAAATTAACGAAATATCGCAGGTGGAGCGAAATGATCGGTGGTCAAGACACGATATTTGGTGACGGCACGAAATACCGTGCGATTCAGGTAGCTTAATTTGCGGACGAGTTGCCAAATAAGCGCGTTTTCGTTAAATTGACCGAGAACCCCTGTTTCGCCTCAGTGCAGATTTGTGGCAACCTGCGGTATCCGCGTTGCCTTCCTCAATGTCCCATTCGCCACGCTTGGACAAACGCTTGGAAATCAGCGGTCAGTTGAACCGGATGCTTTACGGTATCTAGCTGTCCCATCTCCCACGCTTTGTGTATTTCAGCCGCCAAGGCTTTTTGCCATGAGAAGATTAACTGACGAATATGGTCACGGACTGGCTCAGGGTAATCGTCTAATACCGCCGGTGTCGTAGCGAAGAAGAAATCTTTGAGAAAGCTGTTACGTTCGGCGTAGGAAAAACCAGCCTGAAGCATCGCCGAGAGACGATCAATTCCCGGTTCCACCTCAAGGGCAGGACAGAGGACTTCGTCGGCAAAGCTCTCGCGGCTCCTTTCAATTGTTGACACCTGTAAATCGATCTTCGTGCTAAAGGGGCTGGCAAGTTTGTTCTGCTGTCCACTTACGAAAGCGTTCATGATTTTCTCCTTTCATTGATTCATCTGCAAAATGTATTGGTTCGAGACAACCGACTCCACCTAAATCATAGATTCAGCCAATATAGTGTTCGTCGATTGGCCTCATTTCGCCATATCCAACTGAGGCGTTTCATATTCCGCCTTATGTGAATACAAGCCGAGTTTGAATGGGTTGATAATCTGGTACTTCTCTACCAATTTGGTGAATGCCCGCTTTCTCAGTTGTGCTAATCCACGAGAGTCACGATACTGAGTCAGTGCCCAACCGGCGGTTTTCGCCGCCAGTTCATAATCACCACTCTGCAACATCTTTTTTATGGCACGCTTCAAGTCACTTTCCGAGCGTTTGAGATAGTGTGTTAGGAGAGCGCCGTACTCCTGTTGACTGAGGTGATCGAGTCCTTCGAGGTCTGCTGGACGCCAAATTCCTGTTTGATGGTCATACACCCGATTGATGAAAAATTCCCGCGTCAGCAAATACGGAAATTGAACCTCCGGGTACTCAAACAGTGAAGGCGGAATCAAGTTGAGGTGATGAATCGCAGCTCGAGCCATACCGCTTCGAATCGCCTTCACCGTCTGTTCATACAACCACTCGAATTGAACTTTAATCTTGGCCAACACATCGGCTGACGGATATATCCAGGTCAACCCCTCGTGTCCGTGTAAGATGTGTTTTGGCTGTAAGGAAACGGCGACATCGATGGCTTCGAACAGACCCGGAATATTCCCCTCCTCCTGTATCGGATCGCCTAGCATGGGCATGATAAAATCCCCCGCAAAGAGGACTTCCTGCTCGGGCATAAAAATAAACATGCCATCCGGCGTCTCCCCACCGGGAATAGGAATCAGTTTAAACCGAGTGCCGCCCACAACCACTTCGGTACAGTCACGAATCATCACATCCGGCTTATAATCAACCAGAAACTCCTTTTTGAAATCGGTTCCAAACATGTAAATCGGGTTGTCTGGACTGTGAACGACTCGTTCCCACTCCTCATGATAGTTCGCTCGTGCGTAGATTTCGAGATTCGGATTAATCTCCTGAAAATAGTTGTAGCCGCCGATATGGTCCCAGTGTGAATGGGTCATGAAGACCGTCGTGAGTGGCGGGAGATTAGCAACCTGCGCTTTCAGATATTCATAAGCGTCTTGTGCCGAATCCGGACGCGTGCCCATATCAATCGATATCAGTTGCGTTCCATCTTCGGAAACAATAAAGTTATATTCCGTAAATTCAAAGCCGGATAAGTTGTACACTTTGCCGGGAATAATTTCCCGTAAACGGCGAGGGTGAAACGTCACACCTTTTTGCGCTACCACCGCCCACGGCGTGATAATAGTGACCTCTTTATCGAAACTGTTATAGCCGCTCAAGGTCAGATATTTCTGGGCTTCCGGCTCATTGTCTCTTTGGTGATGCAAAACAGCTAATTGATAATAGACCTCTCGGAGAAGCCCTGGGGTCGGCGCCTGCTCGCTGTTTTCTATCAGCCATGTCAAATCCTCAAATGCAACCTCTCTTTTTCCGAACCATTTTGGGAGTTGAGCATAGACAATTCCTGTTGCCCACCGAACCGCGTAATCCCCGTTATTTGAGATTTCTCTGGCATTTTCGAGGATGTCAACCGTTTCATTGACCCAACCGATACGCTTCAGCAAGGGAACTTGATCGGCATAAGACGCTCGCAGTATCCCCAAAGCACTTAAGTAAAGAGGCTTCTGTGTGGATGACAATTGGGATTCGTATTTCTCGATGAGGGATTCGAAGAACTCAATCCCGGCCTCCAGTTGATGAGCGTTGAGGTACTGTGCCATCAGTGAAAAGGTAATCCGTGGGTCGCCAGCCGGTCCAGCACCATGGATGGCTTTAAGGTACTCTAACTCCGCATTGTATGTTTGGGAGGGACTGTCGTGCGTCGGAGTGAGCCCAATCACGACCAAAGATGATGTAATTATCAGAATAATGATGAGACCCACCCAAAGATATCGTCTACGCATTGCCATGATTGCCTCCTTGGCTTATTAGGCTGTTTCAATCAAACATTGACACATAAAATCCGAGCGGTTTGGTTGTAGAGAGGTAGCATGTTGAAAATCCTGCTAAAAGCGATCCAAATTTGACGTACGGGTCAGCATTATCCTGAGTATGAACGCAAGGGCTTCGAGTTTCGTGCCTCCCCGACACCGAGAATGAGCCCTCGCAACGAATAGATGTGGGCGACCAGGAAGACGGCTACGACATAGGAGGGGACGAACATGATACGCGTTACGATGTGCGGTGCGAAGGACTCAGCCGGCACGACAAACAGCCCCAACGTAAGCGCCAGCGCGGCGTCCAGCAGGCCGATGACGTTTGCAGCGATCGCGATATATCGTCCGCCCGGCCTGCCCCGCAGCAACGTGTAAGCAGCGTAGAGGGCGAACACACCAACGATCACGTCTCCAATCCCTGCGGCGACACCGAAAGAGGACGACACAAAGCCCATGTCGGTGAGCGGCAGAAAGATGAAGCCGACCGTACGCATTCCCTGGAACCCGATGAGCTGGTGCTGGGGGATTTTGTCCAAGATGGTGCGTACGGTGTGCGAGCCAAGCAGTAGCAGGCTGGCCAAGGCAGGCGCAAAGAGCGCCAATAACACTCGACCATGGCCGCCCGACGCTGTCAGCGCCAGCTGCGTGTCGCTTTGGCTGAGCGTGAAGATGAAACCGAACCACGCCGCAAGCATCACGGCGAGCCCAATGCGTGCAAGGTCTTTGAACGCACGTGTCGAGTCCAACTTGAGGATGGCAGCTGAGAGCGCCAGCCAGACAAGGATGGACTGCACGACGCCGACCACGAAGACGGCGCCGATTGTGTAGGTTGGGTAGATGTTCATGATTGCACTCCTCCCCGCCTTTCGCGCTTTGACTGTTCCTCAAGTTTCGGGCCCGCGCTGAACTCGGCGATATGGGCTCGAACGAACTTCTCCAACGACTGTGGCGGACTGCCGCCGATTTTTTCCACTACATCGGTCTCCGCACTGAAGACACCATCTTGATGGTCTTGGGCGACCGCCGCCAGATGAGTCACCAAGAACTCAGGAAAGCCGACCTTTTCCAACAGGACGCGCCGCCATTGAGCAATTGGTGGATTGACGTATTCGACGGATTTATCAAGTTCCTTCGCAAGCACCTCGGCAACCTTCGGCATCGTCATGTCTTTGGGACCAGTGAGGACGTAGCGTTGACCAACGTGGGCGTCGGGCTCGACTAGAATCCCAACGACGACCCGTGCGATGTCCTCCGCCGCAATTGGAGCGTGCTTCCCGTCACCAAAGGGAAGAACCAGCTTGCCCTCCCCGGCGATGCTACGACCACTGAAAAGATAGAGATCTTCTGCGAAAAAGGTCGGACGGATGTGCGAGACACCAATGTTTGCCCAGTCCAGTATTTGTTCTGACAACCAATGTTGGCGAGCAAGCGGGCTTGAGGCTTTCTCCCGCGCAGAGATCTGAGACATATTAACAAGTGCTTCCACACCTGCATCGCGGGCGGCTACAGCGACGTTAGCGGTGGCTTCCAGAAGCCGTTCACCTTGAGGTGGATAAACGAAGTAGATCCGCTTGACGCCTTCCATAGCGGCGCGGACAGACTGGAGATTCAAGAAATCGCCGGGCACGACCTCGGCACCGAGTACTTGAAGCTGCTCCGACCGTTCGTCTACCCGATGAACGAAGGCGCGTACAGGAAAGCCCTTTTCGATGAGCTGTTTGACGACGTAGGCACCTGTTTTGCCTGTCGATCCAGTTACGAGAATGGTTGGTTTTTCCATGATAATTCTCCTATCAAAAATTAAATTAACGTGAACTCTTAATTTAGTTCGTTGACTGACGCCGTTACCTTTCGGCATCAATCCCTTGCTTATTGCTGTGCATCTCCCGTTGCAACTTTCCGACTTGTAAGTACTTCCAAACATCAACGATATCGAATACTAATGAAATGACAATAGAAAGTGACAGAATGGTTAGATAACTTTTAAAAGTGTCTCTCGCGGTTGGAATCTCCATCAGCACATAGACAAGTAATGGAATCCATAGGATATGACCCATGCCAAGGATTTTTTCAAACCCAAACCTTGAATAAAGTCCCATCATTAGCATTACGGAAAGTATGAATGTCACAAAAATGACTTTCGCCAAAAGCTCATTGAAGAACCCGA
>JAPUIP010000695.1 GCA_027296925.1 Candidatus Poribacteria bacterium
TTGAAAAAGAGGTACGAATTTGGTAGTTAGGTCTGCGTGGCGAGAATTTGAGATGAAATCCACGCCAAAGTCGATGTCATTGTATGCCTTTCTAAGATGAAGCGGGGATTGTAGCAACAGGCGCACAACGAATCTGATGGCAGAAAATTGGGACGATACAGCCGTCCCGGAAAAGAAAAACGGCATCGATAGTAAAGTCACTACCGATGCCGGGTGTGAGTTATATTGATAATGGTTGAAGTAACGCCGACTTTAGTTAACGAAATCGACTGAACCCAACCCATTCAATCTTCCTGGATGATTGGGTCAGGACGGCTTCGTACATTCAACGGTCACTTTGCCTGACGCGGTAGCCGTGGCGGTGTAATCGTCATAAAAACCGAGCCGACCCAGCTTGGTTTTCGTAATCTTACCAGGGGAGACGATTTCGGTACTGATCTTTCCAATTTTCAGATTGCAATTTGAGGGACAACTGTACAGTCCAATCTGTCGCTTTAAATCCGCCTCCACGGCGTCCGTAGCGTTGTCCTCTGCACCGTCGATGGCATCTTGCTTAATACCGGCTGCTCCTTTGCCAAAGGGTAAATCGGACTCGGTCTCTGTTCTCGTTTTCTGTGAGAATAAAGACGCCGATTTACCGCACTGAAGCGTAACACCGGTATCTGGTGTATCGGTGAGAGCAGTGGAGCTTGAAACCAGTGCAACCCCTTCGGAGGCGCCTGCGCCAGCCAGGAGAACTGACCCGCTTATACTTCCAGCCAGAATCCTCGCACCTTCAAGAATACATGCGCCAATCAAGATGTCTCCCTGCGGAACGTGGTTGACTCCTTTCAGGCAGGGAACCTCACCGTTCTTGATGGCGGTAACGAAATCTTCTGCCAATTGGTTGGGATTGTCTGAAGAGACGGCGCCTGCGAGGCGTAACGCCCTATCCATTCGCTCTGCGAAGATCTGCCCGACCCCTCCAACTGCCAACAGACTCTCGTCGGTCTGGAGTGGTCCGGCTGTTTCAACTGTCTCCAAAATCTTGCCGATCAGCCCTTCACCAACATTTCGCATGCCAGCGAGTTGGAATACTTGGGTCGCGAGTTCGACACTGGGCTTCAGATTCACAAATTGGAGAACGGGGGCAAATTCCGTAGACATGATTATTTCCTCCTCATAAAAAATCATCAAGGTCAAAATGTATCAACTTGCAATGGATTAGGATTCTAATCCTTGCCAACGCGATTAAATAATAAGGCGCGTTTCTGTTCACTTCCCAGACCAAGACATGCTCATTTTTTGTTCATTTGCATTTTTTCGTTTTTTGGGCACAAAAAAAGCCGACGGCCTCATTTCCGTCGGCTTCAGAATTTTCGTTGTTTATGAACGATATGTGAAGGGAGACGTTGTGAATGGGTACTACAATCCGCTGATTTCCCGTTGCCACAAAAGCTCTGTCACCCGCATGACGCCGGATTTCAAGTGACGGCGATAGGTGCTGAATGGCAGGTCGAGCACTTCCGCCGCTCGCTCCTGACTTGGCGCTGGGTTGAGATATGTCCGATAGAGCGCGCGATAGAATTTTGCTTCGCGTGGCGATGACTGTAGGGATGCGATAGTCTCTTCCAGCAAGGCAAGCAAGGTCTCAATGCGTGCGGTTTCACCGGCATCGGCATTAGCCGCGTTCATAACGAGTCGTGAACGTAGCAAAGGATTGCCGCGGATTTTGTCAAAACGGGAAAAATCGCGTAGCACCTCACGCACTGCCGCAGCAAAATCGGATTCGCTCAGGACAATCGACGGCTCGATTGTCGGTGGTGGAATTGGTTCTGGGGAGGTGGCGATTTCTCTTTCCGCCAACAGATTCGACCATGCCGCCGGTGGCACGGCTCGCCAATCATGGCCATACACGCCATAGTGTCGCCCATCCACCTCAAAATCCGCTTCGGGAATACGCGCCAGGTCGACATAGGCAAACGCTTCCGCCCAGAAATCCGGCGCCGCACAGGGGAAGAACGTAAACGCCAGCCCCTCAGTGGTCAAATAGTGTTGAATCACATTGATGAAGAGAAGACTTTGGATCGGGGACACAGCCTGATAAGTGTCCTCCGCCATCCAGAAGCGAAAGAGTGTCGCGCGTTCACCAGGGCGCAACGGGGCGTAACTCTGTAAATATTCCCATGCCTTCCGAACCGCGGGGTCTGCGTTCAGATCATCCGGAGTTGCCTCCTGCACTGCAAGCATCATGAGAAAACCTGAGGGTTGTTGCTGGGCGTTGCGCAAGACCTGTACCCCTTCCGGTTGACGCGCGAACCAGTACGAAGCCAGATGTGCCGAAGCCTCACCTTCATGTTTCGCCGCCATCGTCAGAAGTGCCTGCACATCGGTATCCCGCATCGTGTCGGTCCATACGCTGACGGAGGCTTTCCATTCAACGGATGCTCGCACGGCGGGGTTGTTGCGATGAAGAAACATGAAGTCGAACAAGACTTGCCGTTGCGCTTCGCCATGTGTCTGCTGTTTGTGACGGGTATAATAGGCGTGGGCGCGGCGATGAAGTTGAGCATACCAGTCCGGATCCCGCCAGCGTAAATCCGCCGTCAACACTTCGCGGACAAGGTCGTGCGGAAACACCCCTCGCTGACCGGGGTCAATAAATGAGAGTCCACGCAGCCATTCAAACAATTCGTGAACATCAGGCTTTTTCAGCAGTTCGGCGAGCAGCGATTCCGTCGTCAGGTATACCAGTGCACAAGCCTCCAGGGCCTGACGGTGGTCGCGGGACGGCACATTTTCCACGAATTGTTCCAGCAATGTCTTGATGACATCAGGCGACTCTCCGGGGTGAAACTGCAGGCTCGGCCCTTGAGACGAAACATCAGCGACCAAGGAGAGTGCCAGCGGATGACCGTGTGTAAAATCAAGGATGCCTTGATGATGCTCCGGTGGAATTTGTCGTTGGGTCAGATATACCCGGCTTTCGGCTAGACTCAGGTTTCGCAATGGTAGGATACGCATGAGGGTTTGCCAGCCCGGATCCGTTCGCCATGAAACGGCTGGCGGCTGGCGACCTGCCAGCACGGTGATTACATTTTCGGGGAGTTGGGGGAGGAAATTTTCCCGCAACCAGTCGTCAAGTGGCGCAAGCTGTTCGTAAGTATCAATCAGGATGACGTGGCGGGAGGGCTGTGAGGCGAATACTTCGGGAATCGTGTCTTGTGGACTCACGCCCATTGCATGCCCTAGCGCCGTCACAAAGGAATTGGGGGAAGGCTCAATGTTACGGGCGTCAATGGCAATCGCCTGCACTTGGGCGTCTTGACACAGAGAGACAAATTTCCCGAGCAAGGTTGTCTTTCCGATGCCACCTGGGCCAAAAACATAAAGAAGGTGGAAAGGCGGCTTTGATGTCGTTAAGGCGGATTGGAAAAGGGGTTGCTCTCTGACTCGCCCGATGAATTGGCGGTAACGGGCGGCGTCTAAATGATCTGCCAACCGCGATGTCATCAGATTTCCCCCTTCCTGATTGTAGAGCATAGCCCACATCGTGAATCAATGGTTGTCACTCGCTGAAAGCACCTATATTTTATCATAAATGGATGATGTGTCAATGAAAATCAGTAGTCCGAAAGGCACTTGTTCCTACGTCCCACGAAGGAATAGAAAATCCACGTTTCGCGTTGAGGACGCAGAGCGTCCGGGCAGCATTCCCAGGCCGAGCATCGGAACGAGAATTCCCCGTTTTTTCTTGATGAGCATGTGAGAATGTGATACAAGAATGGGGAAGGATAGAGAAACACACTTGCATGATTGTGGAGAGAGACATGGCGAAAAAGCAAAAAGTGCTGTTCCTTTGCACCGGCAACTCATGCCGAAGCCAAATCGCGGAAGGGTTCTTGAGAGATATGGCGAGGGACCGTTTCGATGTCTACAGCACCGGATTAAAGCCATCATTCGTCAATCCGCTGGCGATTCGGGTCATGGATGAGATTGGGCTTGACATTTCAGGACATACCTCCGACCATCTCGACAAATTCCTCGGGGAACAGTTTGATTACCTGATCACCGTTTGCGACCATGCGCAAGCGAGTTGTCCGATTTTCCCCGGCGCGGGAACACAGCTTCATTGGGGATTCATGGATCCGGCCGAAGTGGTGGGGAATGAAATCGAGCGGCTGGTGGTCTTCCGGCGAGTTCGTGGTGAGATTCAGCAACAGATTCAGAAATGGTTAGAAACACTCGATTCGCGCAGCTAAAAGAGGGACGTACCCAATGATAAGCTGATGCGGACAAGCGCATAATAGGGGGAGACGATGCTACCGACCTTTTTAGCTATCGGTCACTTCTGCTACGATGTTACCCCAGATGGATACGTCATCGGCGGTCCTGCGGCCTACGCGGCGATTACGGCTCGAAATCTAGGGTATCACGCCTGTGCGGTGACCGCCGTCGGCACAGACTTTGATAGGCAGAATCCGATCTTAGACGGCATCGACGTCATATACCATCAATCCCCTGAAACCACAATTTTCGATAATCGGTATGACGCCGACGGACGCCGTCAACAGCGCATCCTGGGGGTTGGCGGTAAACTGCAACCGCACCATATTCCGTCGCAATGGAAACACGTGAATATTGCCTATCTCTGTCCGGTTGCTGACGAGGTAAATCCGGTACTCGCTCAGTGCTTTAATCATTCGCTCATCGGTGTTACGCCACAAGGCTGGATGCGACGATGGGGTGAGAGCCGTCATGTCCATTCTAAACGTTGGCACGCTGCCGAAATGATTCTGCCTTACACCGACGTTTTGGTGTTAAGCGATGAAGATAGCGCTGCAGATCCCGAAGCGCTCGGAAAGTATATTCAATGGACACAGATTGTTGTGCTCACAAAAGGAAAGCAGGGCGCGACGGTATATGAGAACGGGCAGATCTTAGAATCCGTCGCCTATCCTGCCCATGAAGTAGATCCGACGGGTGCTGGGGATGTCTTTGCCACGGCGTTCCTCATTAAATACCATGAAACGCAATCGTCGCAAATGGCGGTGAATGTTGCGCACTGCGCAGCCTCGTTCGCTGTCGAAGGAAAAGGTACAGCGAACATCCCGACACGCGATCAGGTCAATGCGCGCCTGAGAAACACTTAAAGTGTTGAATTCGGGAAACGTTGGGTCATTTTGTGGTAGGATTTTTTCTAAGTTTATGGTATTATCTGTTGTAAGGTTGAATTCGGAAATCCGATGATGGTTTTCCGTACGCGGCAACGAATCAGAAAATTTAACATCGCTTTTAAGGAGAGTATCATGGCCAAAGATTTTGCGTTTACCGGGGGACGCCCCGACCCGTATACATTTCCAACGGAAGGCTTGATTGAGGCAAGTGCCAAAGCCCTGCGGAAGTTGGGCGGAAGCCTGGTCAACTATCCCGGTGAAAAGGGATATGAGGGCTTACGCGAGTTAGCTTCGATGCGCTTTGAACGTCGGGAAGGTGTGCCGCTGAATATCGATGACATCTCAATCACGTCCGGTTCGATGCAGGCACTCGAACTCGTCCTGGGCACCTTCATCAATCCAGGAGATACGGTTTTAACCGAAGAATTCACTTACAGTGGTACACTGGGCATCATGCGGCACCTCAAAGCGAATATCGTGGGTGTGCCGATGGACTACATCGACGGCATGAACATGGATGGGCTTGAGGATAAACTGAAAGAACTCAAGGCGAAGAACATCCGGCCCAAGTTAATCTATACCACCTCGAATCATCAGAACCCCACCTCCGCAATTCTTTCGTTGGAACGCCGCCAACGGATGCTGGAGTTGGCAAACGAATATGACACCCTGATTGTTGAGGATGATTGTTACGGCGACATCGACTTTGTGCCGAACCCGACACCCGATTCGCTCTTCAAACTCGACGACTCCAACCGTGTCATCTTTATTGCGACGTTTTCAAAGATTCTCGGCGCCGGTGTCCGTCAGGGCTATTTTGTCGCCAAAGAGCCACATAGCCGCCTGATTCATGAGAACCGCTGGGATGGCGGATGCAGCGCGCTGGCGAGCGCCATTGTGGCAGAGTTCTTCAAGGAGCACCTGGACGAACATCTCGCCGTGACGAACGCCGCTGTGGGTGCAAAATGTCGTGCCGTGGTCGAAACACTCGAAAAGAATGTCAGCGACATTTGTACATGGACGGAGCCGCGTGGTGGGCTTTTCCTTTGGATAGACCTGCCGGAAACAACGGATATGGACAAGCTCACTGAACTTTCGTCGCAGCACAATATGGGCTTCAGTAGAGGCAGTGCCTTCCACTATCGTGGGGATGCTGTCAAGAGTATCCGTCTCGCCTATGCCTACTGCCATATCGATGATGTTGCCGAAGGCATCACGTACCTCTGTGACGCCATCCGTGGCGCACAGGTTCAGCCAGTTGACATCGCAGCGGATTAAGTTTTGTAAAATTGTGCTTTTTATCCGCACCCTCTCACCTCGAAGTGACCGAAGGAAAACTTGTGCCGAGCTTCGAGGCCTGCCCTAGGCTGATAGGGTATGCCTGTGGTGCTCGGTACAGGCAGCCGAGGAGTTTACCCCGCCTGTCCCGAGCCCCTCAAAGTTCCCGGCATTGACCTTGAAAGTGGTCTCAAGACGGAACTCGCCATTCATCTTTACCGAGAAGGGCTGTTGACAGAGGCAAATGCTTGCCGTCTTGCGGGAATACCACGTCTCGCTTTTGCCGCGCTGCTTGGTCAACGGAAGATTCCTATCCATGGCCATCCTGCTGACTTAGATAAGGATCTGCAAACGTATCAGGAATGGAAGCAAGAACAAGATGGTCGTGAGTGATACAGGTCCGGTTTCCAATTTTTTAAGAAGGTGAAATAGCATGAGCCTTCTTAAGCAGGAGATCAAACTGGTAGGATCCAAAGGAAGGCAGGACGCCATTGCGCTATTTGATAGTGGCGCCACCTATTCGTTCATCAGACGAGACATCGCAGAAGCCGTTGCGTTGATTGAAAAACTTCCCGAACCGATGGTTTTTGAAACTGCCAAAGAGAATGAGTATATTACAATCGATGAGCGCATTGTGACGAATTTCTACATTGACATTTATCGGCTGTCGGATGAATTCCTCGTCTCCAACATCATTACGGAAGCCGTTATCATCGGCGTTCACACCATGCAAAAATGGCGGCTGAAACTCGATTTTGAGCATGATGAAGTGATTGTCGATCCGTATGTCACTCGACTGATGTTGAAGTAATTGGACTCTCATACTAAATTGCACGCCCGCCCACATTCAAATCCTACCAGGAGCAAATAACCTTGAGCAATATTATCCTGATATCGTTAGATACCCTCCGCGCCGCAAGCATGAGTTGCTACGGGCACAAAAACTTAACGACGCCCCATCTCGATCGGATCGCCGCACAATCGACCCTTTTTGAAACGTGCATCAGCCCACATATCCCGACCCATCCCGCGCACACCACGATGTTTACAGGAAAGGACGTGTTGACGCACCAAATCATCACGCAAGGCGGCAACTTGAATTTAGCGCTCGATGTGAAAACCGTTCCCGAGCTCCTGAGCGACACTGGATATTTCACCGTTGCGGCGGATAACCTCGGACGATGGTTCAAGCGTGGGTTTGCTGATGACCTCTATCGTGGCTACAAGTGGGAGATGAAATACCATAATGCGCGCAAAGCCGAGGCCGTGAATCAAACAGCGATGGACGTGCTCGACATCGCCCGGTCACAGGACAAGCCGTGGTTTGCATTCCTGCACTATTGGGACCCACACACCCCTTACCTGCCGCCACCGCCTTTTGAACGGATGTTCTACAGCGGTGACGAGTGTGATACGAACAATCGCAGCATGGATGCGGTTTACAACTGTGAGCCGTTCGAGCACTACTTCAGGCAGTGGATGTGCACGCCAGATCCGTCAGACCCCGACAATCTCCAGAAAAATCGTCTCTGGACCGACCGGCGTTATGTCAACGCGCAGTACGACGCTTCGATCGCGTATATGGATGCCTCACTCGCCAGCCTATTTCAGTATCTGCGCGACCATGACATCATGGACGAAACACTGCTGATTATCACCGCAGACCACGGCGAGGAGCTTGATGAGCACGAGCTCTGGTACGATCACCACGGGCTATACGAAACCAACTGCCACGTCCCACTCATCATTCATTGCCCCGGCGTTGTTGCTGCGGGCCAGCGTTTAGAAGGTATCGTAACACTCAAGGACATCGCGCCGACAATCCTCGATTACGCCGGGTTGTCCGATCTTGCTGAACGAGAGCAGGTGGAAGGCACAAGTCTTCGTTCCTTGATCGATAGCCGCAGCGATGCCGGAACCACAGAAGCCATCTATCTGACGGAGTGCGCGTGGATGAAAAAGCGTGGTTGGCGCACGGAGAAGTGGAAACTGATTGTGGAAACCGGGGAGACGCCTGAAGTGTATAACACACCCGAAATCGAGCTCTACGACCTTGAAGAAGACCCTGACGAGATCTATAATTTGGCAGAGGAGGCATCGACGGTCATTCGGAGACTCCAGGCACAAATGGAGGACTTCCTCACGCGACGCCTCGCAGAGACCGGTTTGCCGGATCCGACCGAAGCGCAAAGCATCACAATGCGTCGAATTGGTAACAGGGAGCGGGCGGTTCCACGGGAAAAGATCATTGAGCAGGAGAACCGATGAAAATCTTCGTCGCTTGCAGCTCATTTTCATGCTCTGCTATACACTTTCAGTTGAGTATGGCATCGAGTTTCTGCTAAAATATAGTATCCTTTTTACATGAACCTGCCCCAGCTCATTTGTCGGGGAACTCACTTGCCCAGGAGAGCATCGGATGGGAAAATCTTATCCATCTTACAACCATTACATCCCTATATCCATTTTGCTTGCGGTTGCGTTTCTGTTTACGGGTTGCGCTGCCTTAAACAAGGCACAACAGCAGAGACAGGAAAAGATCAAGCAAGAGCAGCAAAAGCGCTACATGACATTCGAACGTCCAACCTCTAAAGTTAGAGCGTCGTCGGATGGATTAACGATCGAGAGCCAGCACTACATCATGACCTTTGCCAAAGATCTGTTGCAAAATAAGGACTTT
>JAPUIP010000696.1 GCA_027296925.1 Candidatus Poribacteria bacterium
TACTTACATCCTTAGAAAATCCGTTTCACAAAATTGCTTATTTAAAAGAACGAAAAAAGTACATTTGACCCAATATCACGCTCTAACGAGACGCCGACTCCACATTCGGGTTTGATACGGTGCGGTCGAGTATCGCCGAACTCCAGCCACAGTAGGAGGCCTAGCCATGGCAAAAAGGAAAACCATCCTGCCACGGCGGGAATTCCGTCCGCAAGTTCCGCCGGGCGAATAATTTGTTCGCCGCCGAGAAAGTTGGTTCGGCCAGATCCGATCGTGCGACAGTCCGTGCCCGCCCGCCGCCGTTCGGCCTGTTGCACGGCACGCCGTAACCGCTGTTGGTTTGGCTCGGTTATGGGGATAAAAAGTCGAGTTGTGGGGATAACCATAGGTCGAGACCGGAACGCGAAGTACCGGCCGTGCTTCCTGCGCCGACGAAAAATTAGCTGAAACAAATTTTACACAGCGATTCTTGAGACCTTACTTTAGAATATCCAAGTACAACTTTATCCTCCGGTACTAGAAAATCTTGTGGATAAAATGCTAATAACCGACAAATTGAGCAAAATATGGATTGTAAGCGGTGATATTTCTGATAGAGTTGATGCATGGAAAGTCGCTAAACGCCGGCTACTGGGGAGCTGCGGAGTCGCTCAGCAGCTGATCAACGATCAGTAGTCGCCAAGTAAAGCGACAATGTCAGGCGAGGAAATCAAAGAGGCGATTGGTATCCCCAACAATGCGGCTGCAAAAAAAGTGGTCGAAGCTACAAAAACAAGTTGGGCCAGAACCAAAACATGTCCCGAGTGCTAGAATAGCGCTTAAGGAAGAGATGCAAAGCGGGTCACAGAAGGTGACTTTTAGGGAATAGCTATCGATGTTTCTACTCGCCCCGCGGGATGGGGTCAGAAGTAGCTGTGTCCAAAGTTATTGCATCATCGCCTAAAATTCATTTTCCAATTGGATTAGTTACCGTTTGGGTGCGCATCGCGCCATTCGTCAATCCCGAAAGCATTCATTTCATAATCTCAAATTCGCCGGTCTCCTGCGCCATAAAGCGCCTTGGGGAATGCCGAAAATTGTCGTTTTATCAACACGTTAGAGGCTGTTACCGAAAATCATTAACGAAAATTAACAACAGTCTCGAAAAATTTGGGGGACCAGCTCATGCTTGGGGCGGGATACAATCCGGTTGCCACAGCCGCGGTGAAGCAACGATTGAGCCGGAAGGCTCAATCAAGGCGGATTTCCCCGACGCTTGTTGGTAACCTTTTTCAGGTTCTCGACCCAGTTGCAGTTGCTGTGGTGGGAATTCTAGTCTATGTCGTTTACGTAAATTCCAAGGGTAATATTCTTGAAAGTCAGTACTTCGCCACTATTTTTATGGGTGTTTTTCTCGCAAGCCTTCTTTTTCATTGGTTTGACGCGTATGCTGATGATTGCCTGTTCTCCCGAAGGCTGCCAATTCGGCGACTGTTGTCAGGCTGGGCAGTTGCATTCGCTATCCTACTGGCTACTGCCTTCGCGCTGAAGATCTCCAGTTCTTTTTCTCGAATTTGGGTGGTCACATGGTTTTTCGGGACCGCGAGCGCCCTGATCGGGTGTCGTTTATTCCTCAGTCATTGGATCTTTCAGCGCATCCGCGAGGGATCTATTACAGACTGCTCGGTGATAATCGGTGCCGGCGTTTGTGGGCAACGTTTTGCTGCTCATTTAAAACAGATCGATGATCCTCGTACGAATTTACTGGGTTTCATCGATGACAGAAATTCTCGAGTGCCAGTCTCCGACTCGGGATACGACATTCTCGGCGACATGCGGCATCTATTGAATATGATCCGCGCCAATATGGTGGACCAGGTTTTCATTGCGCTTCCATGGAATGCTAGTGAGCGGCTCGCGTCGCTTGTTCATCAACTTGCACTCACGCCGGTGCGGGTCTGCCTTGTGACCGAGCCATTGGATTTCGAATTTCCGAATACTACCATTAAATACTCAGACAAAGTTCCGATTTTGCAGTTATTCGATCGTCCGTTGTCGGGATGGTCATACATGACAAAGATGATTGAGGATCGCCTGATTGCAGCGCTCATCTTAATTTTCATTGCTCCGCTCATGATTGTCATCGCCCTAGCGATCAAGCTGGACTCTCCGGGCCCAGTTTTTTTCAGGCAGAGGCGCTACGGTTTTAACAACGACCTCATAGCAATATGGAAATTCCGTACTATGTATGCGGACAGGTTGGATCCTGGTGGAGCGATACAGGCTACGAGGAACGACCCACGCGTGACTCGGTTGGGGCGTTTCTTGCGCAAATCCAGCCTGGATGAACTGCCGCAGTTCATCAATGTCATGCTCGGCAATATGTCAATTGTCGGCCCACGTCCCCATCCAGTAGAGCTGACGTCTGGCGGCCGTCAGTTTGAAGAAACTGTAAAACGTTATGCGGCCCGGCATCGGGTCAAGCCCGGTATTACAGGCTGGGCTCAAGTCAATGGCTGGCGGGGCACAACCGATACGGTTGAAAAAATACGGAAGCGGGTCGAGCATGATCTATATTATATTGATAACTGGTCTATCTGGTTTGATTTTTTGATAATAATAAAAACGGTATTCTTAATTCTTAAGGACGACGATGCGTATTAAGACACTCCATAATTTTCCAGTGCGCTTTGAGACGTTAGGTGGTCGCTTTTCTTAAAGCGCGTAACTCCCAACGGCGTCCAGCACGCAAACCGGGGTCGGCTCCTAGGCTCGGAGTAGCTTGGCAAGCCCGGTCGAACTTTGTCGATCGATCTGTACCCGATCCTCGGACTGCCTCAGAAGCAGCGACGGTGCAACCACGACGCAGGTTATGGCCCAGCTCAGTCAGGTGACGACCAACGCCGTAACCGCAGGCCACGGTCTTAACAAAACTCGGCCGTTCGTTCCCTTGGCTCAACCACTTCGTCAAATGCCGCAGCTCCCGGCTGATCGTCGAGGCCTAGCGGACCAACACCCGCGCAATCTTGAACCGATCGTCCAGGTCCAGTTGATCATATCTCTTGCCCATCGCAGCTCCGGTTCATACCGGAGTTGCACGTTTGTGAATTTAAGGGGCTCGGGTTTTCCCCCAGCTTTCTTCAGACCTCGCGTCGCGACGATGAAGTTGCCTTCAGCTAGTGGTCTCGGCCACCACGGACTGCAAAAAAAATGCGAACAGGCATGGCACATCGGCAAACTCCCCGTATAAACCCAATCAGGAAATGGACAGGGATGTCCCGTCCTCTGTTGAAATTGTGAAGCGGACGTCGTTCGCCTGGAACCGGCAGGGTCTGGGTGTTCGATCCATGAAGGAGAACGACGCCATGACGAGCAATAGCAGTGGTTCGATCCGATTGAAATTGCTGGATGCGCCAATACCTGTTGCGCCGTTGGCGGAGGCGTTTGAAGCGGTGCGGGTCAGCCTCGACCGGTTCTGCCTGCTTACCGGCACGGCGTCCGCTTGCCTGCACCGTCGAATCTATGCGTTCGACCATCGAGGACGCGCCGGGCAGGGTCCGCCAGGTCAGCCGCCCAAATTCGGAGACCAGCGATGCCTGCTTCCCAAAGTACAAAAGTAAGGGGGACATTGGCAAATGGACTCTTCGGAAGGTAAAGTAATTCTAGGGATGGTCGCCAAGTTGGATATGATATATCGAGGATTGTATTTGCGCCGGTGGAAACATGAAAAGGTTCTCAATCTTCTGTGGCTTAGCACTATTGATTGGCTTGGTTTGGGCAGCTTTGCCTTATCTCAACGGCCGCGACAAGGCCTATGAGGAGAGGCTCGTTGGAGCACTAAATCATGTCGAAGGGGCACTTGAGGCGTCAAGGGATTTTCGGGTGGACCTATACGCTCCGTCGATTGAGCGGCGGTCGAAGCGAGGCCACTGGATCCTCTCCGGCATCATGTTGACCCGAGACAGCGCGGGCAGAACGGATCGCGAAGCTTTCTCGGCTGATCTAGAAAGCGCCTGTGCCGTCTTTGTCGATCCAACCTGCTGGCGTATAGAGAAACTTGTGGTTGGCGGCCGCACCGTAAACATTTCATTGCAAGCTATCCCGGATAGGGAGAGTACGCCTAAAAGCAGCGCCAGCGGAACCGTTGCAAAAGAATCCGTACGCCTGCCCGCGAAGGCCGGCAACACTGCATCAGGGGCTGCCTCAACCCCCGTCCAAAATGCGACTATGCTGCCAGCAACAGAGATGCCCGCCACGCTGTCGTCAGAGATGCCGTCCGGCGTGGACGTCGAGGAAGGCGAGATTCCTGCCGCTGGAGAAGGCGACGCGACCTTAAAGAAGGGACCGACCCGGTTCATACAAGAGGCACTGACGAAGCTGGGTTACAATCCCGGGCCTGTCGACGGAATATCGGGACCCAAAACGATATCCGCGATTAAATCCTATCAACGCGATCACGGCTTGGCTGCTGATGGCCTCCCGTCGCCTAAACTTCTTCGTCAGCTACACCGGAAAGTTCGTAAGTCGCCCGTAGACAACCCTGATATCGGGCGGCTTAGGTGATTGGTGCGATTTTGATCAGCCAACTCAAGCCGATTTAGTCTGATGGTATGGACGCCCCCACGGCTCGACGATGAGCGCTACTGGAGCGGTGTTGAACAATCCAGAAAGAGGAAGCGTCCATGACGAATGTTACGACAGTTGGTTTGGATTTGGCAAAGACGGTGTTTCAGGTTCACGGCGCGGATCGGCAGGGCCGGCCTGTCCTGCGCAAGAAGCTGCGCCGGGGACAGGTGCTGGCGTTCTTCGCCGGACTGTCGCCGTGTCTCATTGGATTGGAGGCCTGCGCCTCTGCGCACTATTGGGCCCGGGAACTCCGGGCGCTGGGGCACGAGGTGC
>JAPUIP010000697.1 GCA_027296925.1 Candidatus Poribacteria bacterium
TATTTCCAGCGGAACTCCCTCTCATAGAGTTCATAAAATTTCTTCGGAGGGAACTCATCATAGAGTTGGTGTGCCTTCGGATCCGGCTGTGGATCAAGTTGGCCGATCGGCTCTGCGATCGGAGGAACAAAGAGTTCGGCTTTGAATGTCTCTGCGGGCGGGCTGGGTTACCATGTCCCACCGGTATTGTCGAACCACAAGGCAACTGGCCATCCGAACGCCCAACCCAAAGCGGAAAGGCGGATGGTGTTACCGGGTGCTAGTCACTACCGACATGGAAGCAAAGATGGCGATTATCCTCAATGACTACGATGCGAGGGGCGGCGTGCCCGAAAGTAGTGACCGAAGGAAATCCTGTAAGGGCTTCTGCCAATCCAATCAGGGGCTGGCACAGCGCAAGCGACGCAAACACAAAATTGTCGCCCAGCAGATGCTGACGCTGCTGTCACAGTTGGCACACAACCTCATCATTTGGCTCAAGGGGTGGATGACAGAGTCGCTACAACAGACACCGGCTGAAAACAGCGCGGATTCTCATTCCCTTTCGGAGCCGCTTAAGCTGGCAATCAAAACGATTTCGAGCTATGGCATTAAGCGGTTTGTCCGACAGATTCTCGGTTTGGGCGGAAAAGTCATCCTCAAGGGCAATCAGGTGAAGCGACTGATACTTCACTCATCATATCCGTTGATAGACCGCATCATCACGGCATTGGAATCCCTGCTTAGGCCCTATCAGATTCGCATTGGGGTCGGCAGAACCTAATTTTGAGTCACAAATCGGTCCACCAGCGTTTTCCTTGGGCACGCAGTTGTTCAATCTGGTTCAGATCCAAGACATAGAGGAGTCGGTACCCGCTGCCGAGGTAAAGGACATGACGGGGTATCTCTGGATAATCCGGATCTTTTATCTGTGCTTCAAAGCAGGTTTGGGGTATCGTACTGTGGTTGGGGCCGAAACCATTCATCGCCCACTTTACCGTGCCGGTGGTTTTATCAAGGGCATAAAAAGGGCTTCCACGCAAGTAGACCGCCTTATCACCGACGACGAGAACATTCCATGCAGCACCGATCTGCGAACCAAACTCCCATTGAAGTTCACCGGTTGCTATGGAAAACGCACGTAAGGTGTCGGCTTCCTTGAGATAAATTCGCGTCTCATCAAAGACATGCTCCGAACCATAAAAGCCTTCTTTCCCTTCCCATTCTGTCATCCAATCCACTTTGCCGGAGTCAGTTCGCAATGCGTACAGCATCATCCCACGGTTTTCCCCCAAGGCTTGGACAAAAAGACGCCCCGCGGCACCTCCCAGAAGTTGCCGCACATCATGGATCGACTGCTTCCATAACGGTTCACCTGTTTGAGAAGAAATCGCGAACACGCTTTCCTGGTTGACGATATAGACGGAATCTTCGGTCGACGCCAGTGCCACATGCCCTCGGCTTTCTAACTCCGTCATAAATCGATCTTGAGGCAACTCCACCAAGTCGTCTGGTATTCCCATGATAGGCTGGCGTGTGATTCTCATCGGGAATAATTCTGGTGTTGCGTCATCTGAAAACACCCATTGGGTAGTACCTGTTTTTTTGTCGAGTGCATACAACCGCCCCCCGGTCCCCCAGTAGACCTTATCCGAGACAAGTAGAACAGAGCTGAAGATCGGATCGGAAGTGTCTTCTTCGGCTTCAAATTTCCACAACGCTTCCCCCGTTTCTGAGGAAAAAGCATTCAGGGTATAACTGCGATCTGTGATTTCCTGAATATAAATTTGCCCATCATAACTGATACCGCGGTCCCATGGTGGATCCGAAGGATACTGGGAACGCCGCCTTTCTTTGACCCACTTGGGAATTGCGGTCTCCATTTCACCCTCCATGAGAGATGCTCCTCCGCCGCCCCGTTTGCCGCCAAAGCGATGCATCCACCCTTCCATAACGGTTGGCTGAGACACGCCCCACCGGAGTCCATGTCTCCGGGTAGACGTGGAATTCAACTGGCGCGGCTCCGTGGTCATCTCCACATCGAAGCCCCTCTCTCCCTGTACCATCCACTTTTGGATGCCGAAGCGATCATAGAGATGCTTCTTGACTTCGGGTGGTGCGGTGTCAAACGGCGTCTGCGCAAGATATTCGTTCCGTTCCTTGGCGGCTTCATCCCATCGCTTCAAACCCTCAAATGCCAGTGCCAGTTGCCAATGGGCCTCCATCAGGTCTGCCCGCAGAGCAAGCGCATCTCTGAGCCGGGGAATGGCGTCTTCATAGCGTCCAAGCGCGACTAAAGCTGTGCCGATGCCGAGTAAAGATTCGTGTTCCCCCTGCCCACGCCCCAACCCCTCTGGCTTGGGGTTCAAGGCATAGACGCTCCTCAAGTTTTGCTGCGTAACATCTGTAACAAGGTAAGTTGTACCATCTTCACCGACGAGAACATCGGCATTCCCTTCTTGTTCAGCGATGGGAAATTGCCATAATACCTCACCCGTTTCAGCAGAACGCGCTTCCAAATTTGGACGGCCGGCCGCACCCATCTGCACAAAACTGAAGGTATAGAGTGTCGTTTCGTGTACCGTCTTCAGTCCACCAAATTGAGTCAATGGTGGTTCGGCTACTGCGAGTTCCCACACGCTCTCACCTGTGTCTAACAACAGTGCCCTTAAAAGTGTTTTCGGCGGGACATGGCGAAGCATGTACACTTTGCCATTCGCAATCAAGGGACTTGCGCCCCCGAAAGGAATGGTGCTGATTCCTTCCGCTTTCCATTGCACAATCCCCGTCTCCGGGTGTAGTGCGTAAAGTTGTCTCTGACCCAATGCGAGGACCGATTTTTGGGGGACAACGACACTGCCCATCACCGCGCCGCGATATTCCCATCGTATATCTCCGCTGGCTTTACTCACCGCAGAGATGGAGCCGGCGATTGGATTGGGTTGTGTGACGTAAAGCAGATTCCCACTTTCAGAAATGATGATAGGTACTGCAAACTCCGTGGACGTGGCGTTACGCTGTTCAACGGTAATTGAAAGCTCCGATCCACCCCTCAGGATTTTCAAGGTACGGGTGACTTCGGTTTTCCCTTTCCGAAGCGTGAGAAACAGTTCGTTGCGATCTGCAACCGGAGCACCATCGACTTCAAGGATGAGATCTGCTCTCTGAAGTCCTGACCGGGGAGTCGTATTATAGTGAGAATCATCGCTCATGACCACAACGCCTGATGTCGGCAGGCCTTTATAGGGTTGTAGAGACCTCTCCTGCTGCTGCTTCCATTCTTCCACCTGTTCCTCACTCATTTGCGAAAGAAAAGCCTTGGCCATTTCCTGCTGGGTTGTTCTCCAGTCAGGAATCCACGCCTTCAGATCTGCTGAGTCCATGAAAGCCAGCCGAAACCAGGGCAAGGGTAACGTAAACAGGCCTTCCATCTTTGCCCGCCAATGCCTCTCGCCGCTTTTGGCATCAATCCCGATGAGTCCAGTCTTTGCACCCAAATAGACCGTTCCTTCTGATGCGAGAATCGACTCTACTTCTCCGATACCGGTATCATATCGCCATTTGACCTCACCGGTCTCAGCCGAGATGGCTACCACGACGCCGTCATAGAACTTGGTACAGACGACACCCGCCGTCACCCGTGGTGAAGGCCACTCAAAATCTACGACTTCCCCCCGCCATCTTTCGTGTTCATATTCCCACAGCAGTGCTCCGGTGTTCGCATCCAAGGCGGCGATGTGAGTGTTGGAAAGGGGCGCATACAAGGCTCCATTCAGGACAACCAGGGGATTCGCTAAGTGAGGTCTGAGGGTCACAGCCATGAAGTCAATTCTGATCTCTTTTTCGAACTGCCATTGAATATCTCCGGTATCTGTATCGATCGCATAGAGGTCGAAACGGTAGACTCTACCTTTATCAGAGTGCGAGTCGGCCCACGAGGCAACATAAATCGTACCAGCGTGGAGACGCGGACGATAGGCGAGGTTTAAAGGGGAAAGAGGAGGTTGCTGGAACTCTCGCTTCCACTTGAGTTGCCGAAATGGTTTGCTTTTTTCCATATAGGACTGATATGCTTCAATGGCCAACTCATATTCTCCTCGAATCATATGACGTTTTGCCTTCTCAAAATACATCTCATTCGCTTCGGCTTGAGCTTCAATCCCTTCAATCCGTTGTCCCGCTTTTTCATCAGCGGCTTGGGAAAAAACCGCCGAAGTTGAAAACATGAAAAGAAACAGCGCTAAAATCGTTCTGATTCTTGTCATGGTAGGACCCTCCTCGGAAGTTTGAGATCTAAAATATAAAGTTGCATTGTGGGCGTCTGACGGAGACAAGTCTCTATGCTACGGGAAATGTGCATAAATTTTTGCCAAGCACTTAGATGGCACGGCATAGACAATCGACGTTGCCGCAAACCCGTTCCTGCCTGTGCCAGCACGGCAGACAGGGCGAGCGGTGCGACGTTTTGCTTATTTCAGTGCCATTCATTCTTATCCCGAAATATCCAATAACCAAGATTTGGATGATAGCACGATTGCAAAAAAGTTAGAACAAAAATCAGCGAAAAACGCGCTTTTTCTGCCAAAGGTGCTCTGGGCTAAACTCAACCCTTTTAAGAACACTCAAGTCCAGTCAGTAGAAGGCGTTAACTGATTCAGCCATCGCGTCAATATCCGCTTTCATTGGACGAAATCAAGGTATGAAACCATCAGTATGTGTCCGTCGTTCTTCTGGACATGACCGGACATTTGACCCTTCAGGATGCAATGATGCACTTC
>JAPUIP010000698.1 GCA_027296925.1 Candidatus Poribacteria bacterium
AAACGCGCCGGTCCCCGAAGCGAGAAATTCGACCTCCTCTCGTGTTTCCGACAGATGGGTACAGAGTGACAAACCATGTGACTGAGCAATTTGGAGACAGTGGCGATAAAGCGCCGCTGACGTTGAATACGGCGCATGCGGTGACACAGCCGGCGCAAAAAGTGTATCCGATGCAGGGGCGGCATCCAAATGCCCGTTGATTCGGTCAAGCCCAAGTTGAGTCCGTTCCGGCGAAAATCCGGTCGTCTCAAAGAAAACCACCTTTCGGAGAGGGGATGCTTGAAGCGTTTGTGCCGAACCCCCGAACCCGTGAATGTCGCCGACCGTTGTCGCGCCTCCGGCGAGACTCACCTCGACCCCCTTCTGGATAGCGCGATCGACCCACGCTTTATCGTGCTGTTGATGACGCAGAAGCTGTAAGATCCAGTCTGTAAATCGCGGCGTGCGTTCGACCAGATCGCGATGATTTGTCAGCTCAAGGTGGGTATGGGCATTCACCAGGCCGGGCAGAATCACAGCTTCGCCGAGGTCTCGCGTTGGAAGCGCACGCTTTCGAAGTGTCGGATACGATCCAACATCAATGAGCCCCGATCCGTGAATTGCGACCGCGCCATTTTCAATCACCTCGCGGCTGTTTGGCATCAGATATTTTGCACGCAAGATCATATAAAATCCTCATGAATGAAATGTAATCCGCAAGGAGAACCCATGACCGCCACAATTTCAGGCTATGCGACCCCACAAGCAACACAAGCCTTCACGAATCGGCTACGAGCCCGTCATCCCGCCTTCGATGCAAAGGCTTATCGCCCGCTCACCGGCACCGATCTGATAACGTCCAAGATTGGCTACGGCGCCTACCGCGTCGATCACCAGTCCGAGGCTCATGTTGAAACGGTTAAATCGGCGATCGAAGCGGGTTGTAATCTGATCGATACCTCTAGCAATTATACCGATGGCGGCAGCGAAACCTTAATCGGCAACGTCCTGCGCGACCTTGTCGCTGACGGAAAAATCGAGCGGGAAGAAATTATCGTTGTCTCCAAAGTTGGTTATATGCAAGGTCAGAACCTCGACGAAGCGATGCGCCGAGAACAAGCCGACCAGCCATGGGAAGAGGTCGTCAAGTATATGGACGGTTGCTGGCACTGCCTCCATCCCGACTTTCTGGTAGACCAGTGGGAGCGCAGTGCGGGTCGATTGGGGCTGGAAACAATTGATGTTTACCTGCTGCACAACCCGGAGTACTTCCTCTCTGACGCCAAAAAGCGAACCCCCGCCGCCAATCTCGACGCGATTCGGGAGGCTTTCTACGATCGCGTCTACCGCGCGTTTGTGCAGATGGAACGGTTCGTTACCGATGGCAAGATTCGCTACTACGGCATTTCATCGAATACCTTTCCTTCGTCCAAAAACGACTTCGAACATGTCTCCCTCAACCGTGTTTATGATGCCGCTTGCCAAGCATCAGCGCGCGTTCATGGCGATGCCAGCGCGAGCCACTTTCAGGTGATTCAGCTTCCGTATAATCTCCTGGAACACGGTGCGCTAACAGAAGCGAATAACGAGTTTGATGGAAAAAGCGTTACAGCGCTTCAGTGGGCGAAGTGCCTTGGAATTGGTGTTCTCGTGAATCGCCCGCTCAACGCTTTCAAGAACAATCAGATGACCCGTCTAGCGCAATATCCCTACGACCCCAACCTCGACTATCCAGCGGCGATTTCAGAAGAAGAGCAAGCGCTGACCCAGATCGAAGGGACGCTGGAGAGCACGCTGACAAGTTGGGGCATTTTCGATTCGGTGCGGGATGAGGTAAACGTCGATCTCTTTTACGACGTCGCCGAGCAGCTCGGCGGATTTATTCCTCGTGTTCAAAGCCGCGACCATTGGGAGCAGATCTTGCAACAGCACCTTATTCCACAGGTTAACGCCTACTTGCGGCAGACCGGTAATGCTTGCCCGGATCAATACCAGGCGGAATGGGAGCGGTGGTTTCACCAATACGTCCAGGCACTTGACACGTTATTTGAAATCGTGACAGGCATCTTTAACCGCGTAGATGCGGAGAAGGTTGCCCCTATTCAACACGCTTTGGACGAACACCTCGTAGATGATGAGAAAAGCCTCTCGCTGTCCCAGAAAGCGTTGAACTTCGTGACTTCATCGCCGGGGGTGTCTGTCGTCTTGAATGGCATGAAACGCGAGGAATATGTCAAGGATGCAATGGGAATTATGGAAGTCCGAGATTTCGCACAACCAATGGTGTTGAGCGATCGCGTAGAGCGTGAGATGTGATGCGTCGGATAAGGTAATTACGAAAGCACCAACGTGTGTCAACCTATGGTTAATACAGGTTCGGATTATACCGTACTGCCTTTTGAAATGACAATCTTTATTATTGACAAAATTTGCAGAGTATGCTATGCTTATGGGCAATCCTTGACATGAAAGGAGGTGATCGTTCTGTTATCTAGTGGAATGATCAAGGGAGGTGCTGTCTTCTAAGAGACGGCACTTCCCCATCAAGGGAGGCCCCGTCCTTTAGAAGACGGCCCCTTCCTTGGTCATCACTCAAAAAAAGGCAGGGCTGATGTTTTAGCCCTGCTTTTTTATTGTAGCCCAACAGCAAGGGCAATCCACCGGATCGCCCGACGATATTAATGCAACATGAAGCCGAAAGGAAAGGAATATGATCCGCGTTATCGTTGATGGCGCCTGTGGGCGCATGGGCAGGATGATTACGCAAGCTGTCACGCTACAGGAAGATATGCAGGTTGTTGGGGCCATTGAATTCCCTGAGCATCCACAGCTTGGGCAGGATGCCGGCGAAGTGGCGGGGACTGGAAAACTTGATGTCGCTGTAAGCAGCGATCTGCCGGAAATTCTGGATGGGGCGGATGTTGTGATTGAGTTTACCACGCCGAGTGCAACGATTGAACATCTCCAGAACGTCGTGGATGCGGGCAAGGCTATGGTGATCGCAACGACAGGGTACACAGAGGCGGAGCTCGCGCAGGTGCATGAACTCGCCGCGCAAATTCCGTGCGTGATGGCTCCCAACATGAGCGTTGGCATCAACGTGTTATTGCAGGCGATCCAAGGCGTCGCAAAGGTGCTTGGAGATGATTACGACGTTGAGGTGATTGAAGTCCATCACAACCAAAAAGCGGATTCGCCGAGCGGCACAGCGTTGCGAATCGCTGAGGTGCTCGCGGAAACGCTCGGCAGAAATCTACCCGAAGTCGGTGTGTATGGCCGGCACGGGATAGTCGGGGTGCGTCCGCAACGAGAGATCGGTATTCATGCCATTCGGGGGGGAGACATTGTCGGTGATCACACGGTGCTATTCGCCGGCGTTGGTGAACGGCTGGAGATCACCCATCGCTCTCAGAGCCGTGAGTCGTTCGCACGCGGCGCGATCCGGGCGGCGAGATGGGTTGTGAATGCGCCGAAGGGATTGCATGACATTGGAGAGGTCTTGTTTTAGGGCGTGAAGCCTTAATATCTACGTCGGTTTGTCTCGCAGATCAGCAATCTCCTGCATGATCTGTTTTCCCATGGCTCGGTATGATTCGCGTTTGTTCCCAATTTTCCGCACTTCCGTGAAATCAATGGGAGGGCCAAAGGTCACCACAAGTTTAGCAGGACGAATCCATTTGGCATTGCGAGGCATCAGTGACCCTTTGAGGAAAACAGGAATGGTCGGCACATTGGCATGATAAGTGATGAAACTTACGCCCCCGTGAGTTTTGCCTAATGTGCCATCGACACTGCGTGTGCCTTCGGGAAAGACAAGGAGCAATTTTCCAGATTTCAGGAGGGAAATGGTGTGTCGGAGCGCTGCGCGATCCGCGGTACCCCGCCGTACCGGATACGCATTGTGCGCAGCCGCCAGCCATCCCAAAATCGGAACATCAAAGACATCATGTCTTGCCATAAAGTATATCTCCCGATTTGCCGCCGAGCCCATGATGATGGGGTCTAGATAGCTCACATGATTGGACAGGAGCAAGACACCACCTCGCCGGGGGATATTTTCATTCCCATGAGACTCCAGCTTACCTAAGGCCTTAAAGATCGTACAAGTCAGTCGGTGTGTCCAACGATAGGGGAGTTGATCTGTCCAGAAGCCGAATTTTTGAGTTCGCATCAACTTTCTCGTATCTGACGCACGACAAAATCTACAGCTTCGTCGATGGTCATGTGGGTGGTGTCTACGACGATTGCATCTTCGGCGGCGCGCAACGGGCTGTGCTCCCGTGAACCGTCCGTTTCATCGCGGAGGCGGAGATCCGCTTCGACTTGTTCCACTGTCGTCTCAATTCCATTTTCTTTGAATTCGATGAAACGGCGTCTTGCCCGTTCTTCGACGGAGGCATTGATATAGAACTTTAAATCTGCCTCCGGGAATACGACCGTTGTCACATCACGTCCCTCAACGATGATGCCACCTTTTTTACCGATCCGACGCTGCTGCTTCACCATTTCGCGTCGGACCTCTGGAACCTTTGCGACATCGGGAATTGCACGCTCGATCTCCGGTGTCCGCAACGCATCGGAGACATCTTCGTTATTCAGCAGGGTAATCTGACCGTTATCCGCGAAATCAATTCGACAGTGCTTTGCCAACTCGATCAGTGCCGGGGCGTCTGTTGGAGGCACTCCCTTTCGGATAGATAGGAGCGTCATCGCCCGGTACATTGATCCGGAATTGAGATAAAAATAGTCTAACTTCCCGGCGATGTGTCTCGCAATCGTGCTTTTTCCTGAGCCGGCGGGGCCGTCCATTGCAACCGTCAAACGTTTGTTCATCATCCCTCCAATGTGTCTCTTAGAATTTTTGAGTGCGTGAGGACACGTTCAATCTCTGCGGCATCTTGATCTTCGAGTAGGGCTTTGAATGTGGCAAGATTTTCAATGAGGGCATCAATCATCGGTAGCAGGGAGTAGGCATTTTGCATGAAGATTCCGGTCCAGATCTCTGGCGAACCGGCGGCAATTCGGGTTGTGTCACGAAAACCGGTGGCAGCAAAATCCAACGCCTTCGCCGAGTTAACCCCGATTTCTCCGACTGCACCGGTCAAGATGGAAGCGATCAAGTGAGGTAAATGGCTCGCACCAGCGATGAGCGTGTCGTGTTCCGTCGGGGAGAGGTGGTAGAGTTTCGCGCCAACGAACTTCCAAAGATCGGTAATCAGTCGCACCGCTTGCGGATGTGTGTTATCGGTCGGGGTAACAATGCACTTGGCACCCTCGAACAGATCAGCGCGTGCCGCTGCAACGCTCGTTTTCTCTGAGCCAGCCATCGGGTGCGATCCGATGAAATGCAGCCGATGATATTCTGGCGGCGCCAGGAGTTGCTCGATCTGTTGGACAATCTGCCGTTTGACACTACCGACATCCGTAATTAACAGCGGGGCACCGTCAGACGCCCGAACTTTCGCGATGCGTTGTGCCATGGCTGGAATGAGATCGACCGGCGTTCCAATGACCACCAGATCGGCTTGCCGAATCCCCACCTCAAAGTCAGTTGTCGCCTGGTCAATCGCACGACGTTCAAGCGCGATTTCGAGCGTGTTCATCCGCCTGCCGAGTCCGGTAATTTCGCCATGGAACCCCTTTGCTTTCAACGCCAACCCGATCGATCCGCCGATTAAGCCAACGCCTAAAATCGTGATATGCCGGATCTGGCCAAAGTCATCAATCATAATACGCGATGTGCCCGCTCTCCATCAATACGTGGGGAAGAATGCCTCAATTGCTGTGTCCTGTTTGCAGACATTTTAAGAATTCCTTGCGATTTTGTCAAGTCCTTTTTGTCAAGTGCTAGCCTTCGGATATACTTGCAGAGCCACCGTTAACCGCACTGAGGTGAGCATGAAAAATCTCGAATTCAAAGCAAAGTGCCATTCACTCGCAACGCTTCGCCAGCGACTTGTCGATCTCAAAGCGGAGTACCGCCGGACCATGAAACAGATCGATACCTACTTTAGCGTCCCCAAGGGTAGACTGAAGCTCCGGGAAATCGATGATCGCGAGGCGTGCCTGGTATACTACGAGCGACCGGATATTTCGGAATCGCGGTATAGCAATTACCAGATCTGCGATATTTCGGATATGACCGCCTTCAGGCAACTGATGTCAATGGCTTTGGGAGTGAAGGTTGTTGTTGAAAAACGCCGGGAGTTGTGGATGTTCGGGAACACGCGCATCCACTTAGATCAGGTGGTCGATCTCGGCGAGTTTGTTGAATTGGAAACCGTGATTAGAGATCAGACGGAAGCGGAGGCACAGACAGAACATCAACGTGTGAAAGATGCGCTCGGCATACGGCCGCAAGATCTCGTCTCTGCGTCGTATGCCGAGCTGATTTGAGAATCATCAAATAGATCCTGCTTATACCGGCCGCCTTCACAGTATAGGTAACATGGCAAGTTTGGCAAGCCGTAGTGTAGCAAATAGATGTGATAAGGGATTGAGGAAGCTCAAAACCGTCCGGCGAAGTCTCGGATGAAAAAATTAACCACAATCTCCACAATGAGCTTTTTTGTTCTCTTCCGTATCAACTTCTGTTATAATTTGACTTTGGTCAATAAACTGCGGCAACCGTGTAACAGTCCAGCAAATGTAAAGGAGATTGATATGTTTTTTGAACTTCGTCAGTACCGAACACAACCGGGACAGCGTGAGAACTGGGTCAAGTTCATGGAAGAGGAAATTATCCCCTTTCAGATTTCGAAAGGAATGGTGATCTTGGGAAGCTTCGTCGGTGAGGAGGAAGACGATTTGTACGTCTGGATCCGACGTTTTGAGAGTGAAGAGGAACGGGAGAAATTGTATGCGGCGGTCTATGAAAGCGATCACTGGAAAAACGAGATTGCTCCCAAAATTCCGGGCATGATGGATCGTTCAAAGATTGAAGTCACCCGGCTCGAAGCCACCTCCAGGTCAGTTATTCAGTAAGCATACATCTTTCGGGTAAATCTGCGGATTGACAAATTGACTGCTTATTCGCAGGTGCATCCACGACTTGGGTTTTTCCCTTGACCTGCTTATCTCCCGGTGATATGATTATAAAAATTTTGGCAAATCTCAATTTAAGTAATTTTCGGGAATAAACGATCCATTTTTAGAAGTCGAGATGTAGATACGACACAGCTTCTTCCACTTTTCACTTAAAACTTACTTAGACAAAGATGGTGGCAAGGGGCCTCAGCAATGGCAAGACGTAGGCGAAGAAAATGGACCGCATCACCTCCACAGATAAGCGCAGCGCAAACCGCGGAGCCGAAACCGACACCCAATGGCGTCGGTCCTTTTCAGATCAGGCTCTATGGCAATCCGGTACTCCATCAGAAAGCCCTTCCCATCCCAGAAATCACTGCCGTAGAACGAAAACTGGCTGAGGATATGTTGGCAACGATGTACGCAGCAAACGGGGTTGGATTAGCGGCGCCGCAAGTTGGGGTTTTGAAGCGGTTGCTCGTGATTGACGTAAACCGGGATGACCCGGCAAGTAGTCCGTTGGTGCTGTTTAATCCGGAGATTCAACATCTTGAAGGAGAGGTCGTCGAAGAGGAAGGGTGCTTGAGTTTTCCCGATATTATTGCCGACGTCAAGCGGGCAGCGAAAGCGGTGGTGATAGCACAAAACATTGATGGAGAATCGATTCGTGTTGAAGGAGAAGCGCTCTTGGCTCGCGTGCTACAACATGAAATCGATCACCTCAACGGTATACTTTTCATTGATCATATCAGCGGCTTAAAACGTCAACTCCTTCAAGGAAAGTTGCGAAAGCTGAAGCAAAAATCACAGCAGTAGAAATGGAGACGCAAAAATATGGCAGCGGAAGTTACATATCCAGATATTGATCAGAAACTCAGTCAGCTCGACGAGCTCTTAAAATCCTACGGACAGGTGATCGTTGCATTCTCCGGCGGGGTTGACAGCACTTTTCTTGCCGAGGCCGCACAGCGGACTTTAGGACAGAACGCCCTCGCTGTAACGGCCGTCTCCGACTCTTATCCAGAACGCGAAATGAAGGCCGCGCAGGACATCGCCAAGCAGATCGGCATCCGCTTTGAAACCATCTATACCGACGAGCTCGATACCGAAGAGTATGCAAGCAATCCGGTCAATCGCTGCTACTTCTGCAAAACCGAGTTGTTCGACAAACTCCGTCCCATCGCTGAGAGATATAAAATTGGCACGACGGTCTATGGCGCAATCCCTGATGACGTCGGGGATTATCGCCCCGGCATGGATGCTGCGAAACGGATGGGCATTCAGGCCCCGCTCATCGACGTGAATCTGACGAAAGCGGAAATCCGCGAAGTTTCCCAAAGATGGGGGCTGACAACGTGGGATAAACCCGCCTTCGCCTGCCTCTCCTCCCGTTTCCCCTACGGGACACGCATCACCCGCGAGAAGCTACGTCTGGTGGATCGAGCAGAGCAGTTTCTGTTTGACCTCGGCATCCGCCAATTCCGTGTGCGCCATCATGATGACCTGGCGCGAATTGAGGTCGATCCACAGGAGCTTGAATTCGTTGCCACTCAGCCCATCCGTACACAGATCCATGAGAAGTTCAAGTCGCTGGGGTATCGGTATGTCGCTCTGGATTTGCAGGGGTATCGGTCTGGGAGTTTGAATGAGGGGTTACTGAAGATTTCAAAACAACAGTTTCAGTAGAGCGCGCTGCCAGTATCGCTCCGCGAGCATCCTCGATTTGAACTTAGGTCTGCTTGACAGCTCCTTGGCATGTATTCAAAGATGCCCGATGGCTACCTCCAGGAAGTCACATAATCGCCCACACAATTTCGCACGCTTGTGGACATCATGAGCGT
>JAPUIP010000699.1 GCA_027296925.1 Candidatus Poribacteria bacterium
TCCGTATCATCTGTGTTCTATTTTCCGATGAGTCGCAACTGAGATTATTAGAAGGCACTCCCTTACAACTCAACCGGCGCCCCGATCTCCGCGGACTTCTTTACGGCGCGACAGATCTCCACCGCTTTCATACCCGCTTCGCCACTCGCGCGGGGTTCGTTCCCCGTCCGAATACATTCAATAAAGTGTTCAATCTCAGCGCGAAAGGCATCGAAGTTCGGGTATTCCTCCTGCTGCACGTCACTGGGCGCTGTGCGGAAGGCATAACGCAAAGTTTCGGCACGATCAAACCCGCCTGTCACTTCGGCGACGCCGTTTTCGTTGGCAACGTAGAAATCCTCAAAATTAAATGCCTCCATCGAAACCATGCCCGCGTTGACCACCGCAATGGCGCCGCTCTTAAATCGCAGGGTAAACACCGCGGAATCGATCTGTGGTTTCCGGTGTGGCGCGAAGAACGTCCCAGCCTCCGCGTAGACCCGCTCGACATCTCCCATCAGAAAACCGAGAATATCCGCTGCATGTACCGCATTTTCAAGGATGGGGCCGCCGCCATCATCCTCCGCCCAGAACCAATCTTTATTCGACATCCCCGGATGCGGATACCGGTGGACCATATACTGAATTGGACCGAATTCGCTTGCCGCCAGTTCCTTCAATCGCAGCAGCGGTGGGATAAATCGCTTCTTGTGTCCGATCTGCAAGACAACCCCATTGGCTTTGCAGACGGAGATCATCGCCTGGCAGTCTGCAACGGTACTCGCCATCGGCTTTTCACATAGCACGTGGATGCCGCGCTCGGCTGCCATGCGCGTTAATGTCAAGTGTACCTTCGGTGGTGTGCAGATGCTAATCGCTGTCAAATCCTCTTTAGCCAACATTTCCTCCGTGGAGGTGTACCCTTTGACATTGTACTTTGACGCAAAATCATCGGCGATCTGTGGGACGATGTCGCATACGCTGACCAAATCTGCGTCAGGAATCGTCGCCCATCGATCGACGTGAGTGCGTCCAACTCCCGCCAATCCAATGACTCCAATTTTCATAGTGCTCTCCTTGAAAAAAGTCATATTTTGATCAACCCACCCATCCGCGAGGAATTACCAAAAGGTTAAAGCGCACATTAATTGGCAGGGGTTGATACAGATTCAGTATAATGTTCATATCGGATAAAGCTTGATGGAGGCAGGCGAACGGATTCGCCGCGCATTGAATCGACGTAGCCGAGTCTCAGCAAGGTGATGATTTCAGAAGAAGCCGGGACGTCGAAGATTTCCCGAATCCGCTCTCGATCCCTTTGCCGTTCAAGTGGGGCGCTCACAAACTGTGTGCCGATTCGGAGGGCGGTCGCGGCTAAGAGTAGATTTTGAATCATCGCTCCCATGCCCAGCCACATCCACCGCTGTCCGCCTTCACCGGGGGGGCGCCGCGTCCAGTCCATCAGAATGAGGATGAGCAGGGGCGACGTGCGAATCAGTTCGGCCATCTCTTTGGCAGGCATCTTTCCAGCGCCCAGGTGCCCTAAAATGCTGAGGTTTTTGGCGTTTTTCAGCAGGGGTTTGAGTTTGGTGGGCGATTTGCGGAGCATGGGCGGAAGGTCAACGTGGTCGGTCAGTCGGACTCCATCGCCGCGCTGTTGCCACTCCGCGTCAGTCAGCCGCATCCATCGACTATTATCATCCAGAAAGCGCGGATCTTTGAATTGCTCGGCAACACACCGTGCGGTGAGATCGGCAAGCGCATTTTTTCCGGCAGCTTCGCGAATGATGAGAAACTGCCACGGCTGTGTGTTGAATGGGGAGGGTGCCCACCGGGCGACTTCGATCAGTTGGTCAAGGTCTGTCTGGGAAATTGGATCTGTCCGAAATTCCCCACGATGTGTACGGCGTTGGGCAATTGCTTCAAAAAGCTCCATAATGACTCTCCCTGATGAATGAGCAACCATCGTTTCCCGCTTTATGTATGAACGAGGAAGGAAAATGGCACAACAAACCGGAATTGTGATTGTCGGCGGTGGCATCTGGGGACTGAGCACCGCTTATCACTTAGCAAAGTTGGGACAAAAGCATGTCCGGGTTCTGGAACGGAATTGTGAACTTGCTGCAGAGACGACGCCACAAGCGGCTGGCCTGGTCGGGCAAATTCGCTCCTCGGCTACCATGTTGCGGGCAATTCAATATGCGTTGGAACTGTTTTCTCGATTTCCTGAGGAGACCGGATACGATACCGGTCTCCGTCAGACGGGAAGCCTGATGGTGGCGCTCACACCGGCGCGCATGGAGGCTTACGCGCGTCAGGTCGAACGGTCACGTCAAAACGGAATCAAGGCAGAGTTTGTCTCCCATGCGGAGATGGCCCGCCTCGCCCCCGCGTTGGATGTCTCCAAAGTCGAAGGTGGATATTTCGTACCTGACGATGGATATGTCCAGCCCCAGCAGTGCGCGAACGCCTATGCCGCCGCAGCCAGGGATCTTGGCGTCCAGATTCAGTTGGAAACTCACGTGACAGGGCTGCGATTGCACAATGATCAGGTCCTTGGCGTGGAAACGGAACGCGGTTTCATCGAGTCAAACCAGGTCGTTTTCACTGCGGGCCCCTGGAGCGGTATCCTCTCACGGAAAACCGGGTTCACCGCAGCAATGCAACCAATTCGCCATCAACGGGCCTGTACGGTACCGGTCTCCGGTATTCCAGAACACCATCCGGTCGTGCGGGTCACCGACGTGAGTTGCTATCTGAGGCCAGAAAAAGGCGGTTACCTTTACGGCTTCTTTGAACCCAATCCAGTTAGCATCGATCTGGACACGATGCCGGCTGACTACCGGACACAAGATATTGAGCCCCCTGTGGCAGTAATGACGGAGGCGCAACGGCGACTCACCCCGATTTTCCCCATCTTGAAAGATCTTGAGATTGCCGAGTACCGACAGGGCATGACCACATTTGCACCGGACGGGTCTTATCTGATCGGGCCTGCGCCGGGGGTTGATGGCCTTTTTCTTGCCACCGGCTGTGCCGCGCTGGGGATTGCCGGCTCGGCAGCCGTTGGACGCTGGTTGGCGAAATGGATGCTCGAAGGAAATCCCGGGGAAGACCTCTCCGATTTTGCGCCCGAACGTTTCGGTGATCGCGCCGCGGATGGGGCATGGTTGCGGCGTGAGGCTGAACAGTTCTACGCCAATTACTACAGCATCCGACCCGCGGAGTAGAACGTGTCCGATTTTCGAACACTATATCCGGTAGCTACCGAATGACAGCAGACAACAACGATACAAGCAAGACGATGCCCGCCGACGAACCTGTTGAGCGCCAGCGAGCGATACAGGTTGATGTGCCGAAGAACTTAGAAAACATTCGAGTCATCCTGTTCGAGCCGCGTGAACCGGGCAACATCGGATCCGCCGCGCGCGCCTTGAAGGGGATGGGGCTCTCCCAATTGTATATTGTCAATCCCATCCCATTTTTGGACGCCAAACCGACGTGGTATATGGCGCACGGCGCAACAGTAGTTATCGAGAACTGTTGTGTCGTCGATACACTGGAGGAAGCCCTCGAAGGGGTTCAGTTTCTCGTCGGCACCACCCATCGGCGGCGAGACCCCAAACTCCCCCCATCCGTTTCTGTGAAAGAAGCCGCCCAAGAGATTGCCGCCGTCTCGCAAAGCCAGCGGGTGGCGCTGCTTTTTGGGCGTGAGGA
>JAPUIP010000007.1 GCA_027296925.1 Candidatus Poribacteria bacterium
ATGCCGCAAGGCTTGCGTATTGACGCGGCGGGTCGATATGCCGCCATCAGTCTCTCCAAGCGCAGCGGGAACATTGAGGAGCAACTTCACGGCGTATCCCTCTTCGATCTCACCGCGAAGGGCGGCGGACTCGCCAAATACCTCTATACCTATCGTACAGAAGGACAACTCCCCTACGACACCATTGATATCAGCGCCGATGGTCGGTTTATCGCCGTGATCGAAGCACCAATTGTGATGCCAGATGAAACGCAACGCGGGAAGAACCGTGTACATATCATTCAATAATGAGCGAGCTGTCAGCTTACGCACGATTTCAAGATCGAAAGGCTATCATCGCTATGGCTCAGAGTGCCACTGCACTTAGAAATCACTTGACAACGTGACGAGCCAATCTGTATAATTTAGCAACTTTTGAGCGGGTGTAGCTCAGCGGTAGAGCGTCAGCTTCCCAAGCTGAGGGTCGCGGGTTCAATTCCCGTCACCCGCTTTAACAATGCAATGCGGAAACCACAGGTGTTATACTGTGGTTTTTGTTTTGAAGGTGTTCATTTCGTAGCCCCAATGGGGCTTCGTTTTTATTTGGGAGGGTGAAATGCCAATTTACGAATTTCGCTGCAAGCAGTGCGATCACGCATTTGAGGAACTTTTCACCTCAAGCCAGCAGAATAAGTCCGTCACCTGCCCTGAATGTAACGGCCACAATGTGATGCAATTGCTTTCCGTCTTTGGCGTCGGGACATCAGACATAGCCAGTGCCCCAACGGCTGAAATGCCGATGTGCGGGACCTGCGGTCGTCAAACATCACAGCCGTGTTCCTGAGTTTCTGGTTGATCTGATCGAGGATTAAGCCGACATATTTTTTCTAGCGACTGACGCTTGCGGTGCTCAATTGTTTTTTGGGACCGACCTCAGTTTTTCAGTGGGGATTCAAGAGGTAACTGATGGCTCAAAGTAACCGCCTGACGAAAGAAAAGATCAAGAGCGATCAATTTATTGAAGTCGTTCTCAGAACGTATGAGTTTCTCAAAGGAAGCTTAAAACCGATTATTATCGGCGCAGCGATTATCATCGTGGTTGTCGGTGGGTTTTCCATTTACCAACATCAGCGGCAAGAGAACCGTGCGGAAGCTTTTTTGACATATACGCAAGCGGTCGAAAAATATCAGGAAGCGGAAAGTGATTGGTTAGATCCGGATACGAGTGACGACCCGTTGGCAAGCAAAACTCCTGAAGCAGAAAGCGATAGGCCGGATTTGGGAGAGACAGCAAGTAGCGGGCCGTTTCAAGCTGCTGCAACCCAATTCCAGACGGTTTTCCAGAAATATAGTGGAACACCATTTGCGGATAAGGCGCGATACAATTATGCCAAAACGCTCTATTACCAGGGGGATTATGATGGAGCCGTCGCGCAGTTTCAATCCCTTGTCGAACAGCATCAGCCAGAAAACCAGATTCTGGCTTTGTATGCGCAGAAAGCGATCGGCAACTGCTATGAACAGAAAGGTGAGTACCAAAGGGCAATCGAGGCATATACTCCTGCAGAAGACAAGCTGCCTTCAGTTGCCATGCGTGAGCACGTACTTGCAGATTTGCGATTCGCTCAAGCGCGTTGCTACGAGAAGTTAGAACGCTTTGATGATGCGTTGGCAATCTATAAAGATCTGATGGATCTCTTCCGTGCAAATCTGGAAAACGCCATTCAGCGGAAAAGCGAGGAACTGATTCGGAGCGAAAAATCTCGGAGCGCAAAATCGCTGATTGCGGGATTGCAGAATCCGCCGAATGTAGCAGATGCCGAAAGGCTCGAAAATGAGGGCAATTTTCATGGGGCCTTCGTCGCGTATGCTGAAGCGATTCACAATTACAAAGTTGAAAAAGATATCCATGGTGGGCTAACCAAAGAACGGCGCGAGCGTGTTAATCGCTTTGAAAAAATAGCGAACGATTTTCTCAAGAACCTTGGGGACGCCCGTCGTTCTGAATCAGAGGAACGGACCAGCACAGCCTTGTACTATTATGGTCAAGCCGTCGGACTCGATTTCGCACCCAGCCGTAAGCTCTATGAGAAAGTCCTCTTCCGTCATGACAGAATCCAGCGCGATCAGGAATAGGATGCTTGGTGTAAAGAGATCCGTCGATGTGCCTATCGCCCTGAAATTTGGTCAATCCAGTCAACTGAGTCAACCTTACAATGCCGTCCCACACTGAAAAAGTCTTAGAATATGATAAGCTGAAGTCACTGTTAAAAAGACATGCCCATTCTCAACTGGGAGCATCACGGGTAGAAAAGCTGAGGCCATCACGGCAGATTGACATGATTCGTCACCAACAGACGCTGTGCAGCGAATCAAAAGCCTTCTACCAAACGTCGAACGGTTTTCCGCTAAGGGGCCTGAAAGATATTTCGCCCACGCTCAACAAAGCTTCCAAGCCCGGCGCAATCTTGGAGCCCGACGAACTGCTCGATGTGGGGCGAGTGACGCAAGCCGCTCAAAATGTCCGACGGACAATTGCAAAAGGAAATCCCAAAGATTTTCCAAATCTCTGCGCTATCGTTGATAACCTCCCGACTTTTCCTGAACTCACCGAATCGATTGACCGATGTATTAGCCCGGATGGCGAAATTCTTGATACTGCCAGCCCAACGTTGCGGTCCATCCGCCGAAAGCTAGCAAATACGCGAACGAACATCCAGTCGAAATTAGAAGCCATCCTCCATACGCCCAACCATCAGAAATCCATTCAGGAACAGGTCATCACCTCCCGCAACGACCGCTATGTGATTCCCATCAAACAGGATGCCAGACACAATTTTCCTGGCGTCGTTCAGGGGCAATCCTCAAGTGGAGCAACCGCCTTCATTGAACCTTTTAGCGTTGTCGAGCTCAACAACGACCTACACCAACTGGCAGAGGAGGAACGCCAGGAAATTCGGCGCATTCTACTCGCGCTCAGTGATCTGGTACGTGAGCATTCAACCGCGCTGGAAACCGCACTGGATATCCTGGGCGAACTGGACTTTTTGGGCGCAAAGGCGCGCTTGAGTATCGAGCTCAACGGTATTGAACCGGTGCTGAACACACGCGGATTCGTGAAGCTGATAACGGCGAGACACCCGCTACTTGAAATGAACCTGTGGCAACAAGCGAGGCAGCCCAAGGAAATGCGTGACCCCAGTCTGCCGGAGTGCGTTGTGCCGACCGATGTTCATCTCGGCGATTCCTTTCACACCATAGTGATTACCGGTCCAAACACCGGTGGCAAAACCGTCGTTCTCAAAACGGTTGGGCTGCTTACACTGATGGCGCAATCGGGGCTACACATTCCAGCGAAAAGTGGAAGCGAAATTGCCGTCTTCGACCAGATCTGCGCAGATATTGGGGATGAGCAGAGCATCGAGCAGAACCTCAGTACCTTTTCGTCCCATATCACCAAGATTATCCAGATCTTAAAGGATGCCGATGAAAACACGCTGGTTCTGTTAGATGAAATTGGCGCTGGCACAGACCCCACGGAGGGAGCGGCGCTCGGCATGGCGATCTTGGAGTCGTTAAGTCAGCGAAAAGCCCGCGCGATTGTGACCACGCACTACGGCGCGCTGAAAGCGTATGCCCATACGCAGGCGGGCATGGAGAATGCCTCGATGAAATTTGATTGGCTGACTTTGCGTCCCACCTATCGGCTTCTCATTGGCGTTCCCGGAAGCAGTAACGCCCTCAAAATTGCGCAACGGTTGGGTATGCCTGACACAATTACGGATTCAGCCAAAGCGTACATGGGGAATCAGATGGTCGCTGTAGAGGATCTGATTGTGAGTATGCAGCAATCACAGCGCAATATCGAGGCTGAACGCGAAATTGTGCAAGAGAAGATCCGGGCGGCAGAGACGGCGTCCAGAAGGCACGAAGAACTCATTCGTCAGATTGAGGCTGAACGCGAAACGCTGCGACAGCAAGCAGAGCAGGAAGCCTCCGGCATCCTCAAGAACGCCCGTAAACTCATCGAGCAGACCATAGCAGACGTTCGACGGACAAATGCTTCAAAAGAGAGCGTCAGATCTGCTTTCGCGCACGTTGACCGGGCGAAAAAGGAGTTACAGTCCCGTCAACAGAAAGTGTCTGGAAGAAAATCGATAGCGCCTCCGCAAGTCCAGGTAGGCGATAAAGTCCGCGTGAAGAGTTTGAACCAATTTGGAGAAGTGGTGTCGATTTCCTCCGGGAAAACCCCTTTAACCGTCAAGGTCGGAAACATGCAGACGAGGGTTTCATATCAGGAAATTGAACGCGCCCAGCCGCAAGACAATCAACGCAAACTCACACCTTCAGTCCTGGATGTCCAATACAGCAAAACAGGGAACGTGAACACCGAATTGAACCTGCAAGGAAAAACCGCTCAGGAGGCTTTAGAGCTAACGGATAAGTATCTTGATGATGCTTTTCTCGCGGGCTTACCGACTGTGCGGATCATTCACGGCAAAGGGACCGGTGCGTTGCGTACCGCAGTCCATGACCTGTTACGCGATCACCCGTTAGTGGATAATTTTCAACTGGCGCCGCTCAACGAAGGGGGGGCAGGCGCAACACTTGTGACTTTGAAAGCATAGGCACACCGAGAAGATCTGTGTGGTCTTAGGCATTTTCTCATACAGTATACCGTTTCACGCTTCATCTATCAGCTAAAGGGAACTTGCGATGAAACAAGCTTCTAACCACATTCCGCCCGAAATTCTTGAAGATATTCGTTCGCAGAACGATATTGCCGAAGTGATATCGGAGTGTGGCATCCTGCTGAAGCCTGCCGGGAAAACGTACAAAGCCCTTTGTCCTTTCCACGACGAGAAAACTCCCTCCTTCACCGCCTCTCCTGAGAAGCGGATGTTTTACTGTTTCGGCTGCAATACCGGTGGCGATGTCATCAGCTTTCTACGGAAACATGACGGCAAATCCTTCATGGAAGCCGTTGAATGGTTGGCAAATCGCGCCGGAATTTCCCTGCCGAACCAGGATGGAAAATCACGTCAGATCAGCCGGAAGCGCCTGGAACTTCAAGACCTAAATCGTTTTGCGGTGGAGTATTTTCACCGGCAACTTTTAACTCCCCGAATCGGTGGTCAGGCGCTGGCGTATGTGAAAAACCGGGGCATCACCGATCAAACCATCCGCCAATTTCAACTTGGCTACGCCACGCCGGGACGTCGAGATTTGGTCAAAGCTGCCACGCAAGCCGGCTTTTCGATACAACAACTCATCGATGTTGGCCTGATTAAAAATGAAGAGCAAGGGCCCATGGATCGATTTCGCGGGCGCGTCATTTTTCCAATCCTTGATGAACGATCGATTCCCGTTGGGTTTGGTGGGCGTGCATTAGCTGGAGATCAACGCCCCAAATACCTGAATTCTCCCACCACTGCACTTTATGACAAAAGTAAAATCCTTTACAATTTATACGCCGCACGCCCGACCATTCAGAAGACAGGGAAAGTTATTCTGGTTGAAGGCTACTTTGACGCCCTCATGCCATATCAAGCGGGCATCCAAAACGTTGTGGCTTCGCTGGGGACTTCGTTTAGCGAATCGCACGCTAGCATAGTAAAGCGGTTTGCCGAAGAAGCTGTTATCCTTTATGACAGCGACCCCGCAGGATTCCAGGCGACGTTGCGAGGATTACATCTCCTGCTGAAGGAGGGGCTGCGTGTGCAGATTGCAATTCTTCCCCCTGGGGCTGATCCGGATCAATTTATTCGCGCTCAGGGTGTCGATGCTTTCAATCAACTCACCGATGCTGCAATGAACCTCATTGAATTTCAGATTCAACGGGCGACGCAACAGCAAACCATCCGTCATATTGATGCGAAAGCTCAGGCTGTCAAAGAGATCGCCCTAACGCTATCGCACATCAAGAGTCGGGTTGAACTCAACGAATATGCGAAATACGCGGCGCGAGAACTCGACATCGATCTGTCGGTGCTTCGGAGCGAGTTACGACGTTTAGGGGTCAGCGCGTCTCGTCCAACTTCGTCCACCCATCGCGCTCGCGTCGCTAAAAAAGCGAGCATGAGCCCCCGCGAGTCAATAGAGGGGCAACTGATTGAAACGCTGATGCAAAGCCCGGATCTCATCCCGTTAGCGACAGCGAATTTTCACTACAACGATTTCACTCACCCCGATTTTGCAGCGGTTGCCCAAATTCTTTGGGAGGCCAGCGAGTTTGAAAACCCCGTTGACATACAGAACATCATCAATACGTGTACCGACGAAAAAGTGAAGGGAATTATCTCTAAGGCAGTCCTACAAAGAGCAATTCATCCGAAT
>JAPUIP010000070.1 GCA_027296925.1 Candidatus Poribacteria bacterium
CACGCTCAATTCTGTGACGCTAGAACGGTTTCCTCACGAAAATCATGATTCCAGCGATTACACCCAATCAACCGTCACAATTCCTTCTACCCTTTGAAACTCGGGGTCTCCTGTCACTACAGGTATGTCTTCTTTGATAGCAGTTGCCACAGCAAAAGCGTCGGCATAAGAGATCGGATATTTCGCCTTGATTTTGGCTGCAGCAAGTTATAAGGGGAAATAGAACTCATGTTTTGCTTCCCTGTTCCACATATAGTGGTCATTCAGAGTCCGGATGAATTGCTTCGTTGCTTTCGGAGGATTGTAGTTCCAATCGACCGAGCTCAATCAGACTTTCTAGGTCATCCATGTCGTCGGGGGCATATTGCGCAAACAGCATACGGACCGCATTCAATGTTGATTCCTCAGCCTGGCCTAACATTCGCGTCACATCCGCAATATCTTGGACCCGACCGGCTTGAAATTTTATGAGCACGAGATAGCGCTGGGGAACAACCGGCAAGCCCTGGGCATCTCGATTCGTTTGTGCTTCGGCGATGGCATCCGTCCACCATACATCGCTGCCTTCCAATATGTCTACCGATTTGCCATCAGGCGCCGTCCACGATGAGCCGCCAATGCTCAACTCTCCCTCGTAGATAAACCCCGCTGCGACAAGTTTTTGCCGTGCCGGCTGGCCATCGGCCGCGTGAATCGCAATCTCCAGATCCTGGGTCATTCGCTCCGGCATGTACAGCCGCGTGGCCACTGCACCGACTACTGCCCATCGAATGGGCGATAGAATTGACGTTAGATCCGGCCACACCATGTATGCTGTCCTTTCTCTGAGGAAAGTGAGGTGGCTGCCTGTGCCCGGGTTTTGCTTCCGCTGGGCAATCTTGATCAGAATTTTTCGGGATTGTTTGGAAAAGTTGCGTTTCATGATAAACGTTACGAATTGATGAACGTCAATGGGGCATCCGCAGCATTTTTCAGCGAATATCAATCTCATGTTCAGCAGCGATGCGGCGCACATTTTCGTTGGCAAGCGGAATTTTTGACATCGGCAGATGCTCAATCAGCCCGTACCCATCAGGATAGAGCGCGTCAAACCGCCGAAGTGCCGAGGCAAAATCCAACTCGCCTTCGCCGGGAACTTCCTCATCCAGATGAAGCACCAGTCCATTCGTCACTTTGATGTCTTTGAGGTGCGCCACCGGTGCGATTGGTCCCATGACGTCAAAGATGTGGTTCAGCCGGTCGGTGCTGTTGTAAACCTGCTGAAGGGTTTGGAAGTGGTTGACGTAGTCCATGACGATCCGCAGGCTGTCGCATCCAACCGCATCGACCACCGATTTGCACGTCTCTGGAGAATCCATAATCGAGACCGCGTGGGTCTCCACAATAATTGTCACGTCTTCCGCTGCCGCTTTTTGCGCGATTGGCGTCAGCGTCTCGATCAAGCGCTCCATGCTCTCCGGCAGGTGGTTATCCCGGTGCGATGTCCAGGGTCCATCGGGATTGAGGCTACCCGGCCGGATGAGGTAAGCGTGTGCGTTGAGTTGCCGCGCAATCTCTGCACCGCGATTGATTCGGGTCGTGATCGACTCCCTGACGGCTGGGTCGGGGTCAAAGAGGCATTCGCTGTAGGTGACCGCGAACTGAACCAGATCTAGCTCTTCTCCCGCCATAAACCGATTGAACCGCTCGCAATCCGCTGTTGTGATGTCGAACACATCGTCACTACTGAAATGAAATCCGAACCCTGTAAATTGCAGCGCCCGGATGGCATCCATCTGCTCCTTTGTAAATGTCCGAAAGTCACCCGGCAACATGCCGACGATTCCAAGTCTCATGTGGACCTCCGTGTAAAGGTAAATTGCTGTATGTGCGAGTTTTGTCAGACCCAGTATAGGATCTGTAAGATAGGCTATTTTAGCACAATGGCGCACGGGTGGAAATAGAAATCCATCATAAACTGCCATTGGATGACGGAAGGGCTTACGTTTTCAATAGAATTGGCAGTTACTTGAGGATTAGCATCCGGCGTGTTGCGACAAAGTCGTCTGCGGTCAAGGTGTAGAAGTAACCGCCACTTGCGACACGCTCACCGGAATCGTTGCGCCCATCCCAGTAAATCGCCTTGGCTTTGGATTCATAGATGGCGGCAAGCTGATGCCCAACTTCGATGGTTCGGACGACGGCGCCGGTCATGTCGTAGATGGTCAGGGTGACAAAGGCATCTTCTGCTAATCGATAAGGCACCCACGTCTCCGGATTGAACGGGTTCGGATAGTTGGGCAAGAGCTTCGTTTCGGTGACGATTGGGGTTGCATTCGCCACCCATGCACGGAGAAAGCGTCTCGCGATTACCGCACCTTGCGATGGGTCGGCCAACCGTTCCAACTCAACGAGCGCCTGCTCAATCGCAGCAATGTTTTCCTGCGAAGAAAGCGTTAAGCCCAACACGCCTGGGCCTGGTGCTGCTGCACCGGTTATCTCTTCTCCAAAGTGCGCACCGACCAGTACGAGATCTAGTACGCTGACGATTCCATCGCCGTTGACATCTCCCTTCAGATCTGAGCCACGTTCCCCAAATTGTGAAGCTACCCGCACGAGATCCCGGACATCAACGATGCCATCCGCATTGACATCCCAGGGTTTCTCTGGTTGGATCGTCAGCCCCGCATCAGTACTCCGCAGCACTAGACCTTGCCAACCCACCACAATCACAACGCCATCGGCGTAGTGGATACCGGATACAGACGGTAGCTCATTGTTGACAGATTCTCGCTCATACGCAATTGCCCAGGTTACGCCGCTGTCAACCGTATGGTAGACGAGCTGTTTATAGATAACCTGCTTCACTTTTGGGGTTTTTGTATCAACGACTATCCAACCTTCATTCGGGCTCGCAAAAGCGGCTATCGCATTCCCAATGGCTTCCACTGGGGGCCGCAAGATATTTAGCTCCCATTTCTCCCCCCCGTCAGAAGTTCGCAGGACAATCACCCCACCGAGCACCGACCCGACAATCCAGCCGTTGTTCGCATCGAGAAATTGGATCTGCTTCAAATGCGTTCCAAAAGGCAATGTAGGGAGATCTTGTGGAAACCATATCCGTCCGCCATCCGTGGTATAGAGGACGTCGTTCTCTCGTGTAATCGCCCACCCCGCGCTGGCGCTGACGAAATGTAGGGTTGTCGCCCAAAATCCGATAGGTTGAGATGTCCACGTCCGCCCCCCGTCGCGCGTATGAAGTAGCGTAAAATCCCCGTAACTCCAGCCCTGATTAGTATCGATAAATTGAACCTCCCTGAGCACTCCCTGCACCCCGCTGCTTTGCGGTATCCACGTTCTCCCGCCGTCATTCGTATGAAGAATTGTTCCTTCGTAGCCGACAACCCAACCGTGACGCGAATCAATAAAGAAAATATCTATCACCTCGGTTCCGATCGCCACCTGCGCGTCCCACGTGATACCACCATCCGTCGTATGCAGGACGGTCCCCCCTTCCGCAACCGCCCAACCTTGGCCATCGTCACTAAGATGTACCGCCCTGAAATCATAGATGGGATTCACTTGCGCCTCCCATGAACCGCCACCATCGCTGGTATGAAAAATTGAACCGCTACGCCCTGTCGCCCATCCCTCGGCAGTATCCGCAAAGAACACATCGTACAGGATTGGCAAGTCAGCGACCTCCGGCTTGTCCCATGTTTTCCCGCCATCCTGAGTGCGAAACACGACACCGCGCTCATCGAGTCCTTCACCGTTAATGCCAACCGTCCAGCCGAAAGTTTGGTCAATGAAATGGACACTTGTTAGATTGATGAACGTCGAGTCAGTCACCTCTTGTGTGGCCCACGTCTGACCCCCATCCATTGTGCTGAGCATAACTCTGCCAGCCGCAGCCCAGCCCGTCGAATCATCGACAAAATGAACGCCCAGTGTTCCTCTCACGGTCGGATGAAAGCTTTGCACCTGCCACCGAAACCCGTCCGTTGTTTTCAGAATTACCCCACCTTTTTCATGCTTTTCCTGAGGTGGTGGCATCCACCGCTCCGCCGTTCCCACAATCCAACCGACTGTTGGACTCGCAAAATGGACTTCCGCTAATTGAAGTAGGTGTATTTTATCAGGAAGCGGTAGGTCGAAGGATTGCCGTCGCCAGCTTTTACCGCCATCGAGGGTGCGGAGAATCGTATTCGCCCCAACCGCCCAGCCGTTGTCGGCATCCACAAAGTAGACGGACCCCAGATTGCTCAAAACCCCACT
>JAPUIP010000700.1 GCA_027296925.1 Candidatus Poribacteria bacterium
TGAAAGGTCGAATGATGTCCCAATTACGCCAGAAGATCCTTGTGCTTTATCTGCACACCCCCGACTTGAACAGCCATGTCGTCGCCTGGTCGGCTTATGATGGAACGGGTAAGGAAACGCACACGACAGGCGATAGCGATACACCACCCTATAATTCCGTCCTCGAAGCGATGCAGGACGGTTGGCGAGTGATTCAGTTTCCGCAGCAATTTCCCGCCTATCCGGGCATGGAATATAATACCGCCTATCTCAGGTTTGAGTATATTCTCGAAAAGATGGAGAACGTTGATGATTGACAGAAAGTATTTGCTGAGTTCCAAACAGATGGCAAATTTCGTAGCGGATGGGTTTCTGCGTTTTGATGAGTTGGTTCCTGCCGAACTGAACGACGCCGTCCATACGGAAATGGACGCGCATGAGATTGGGCGCGCGCCTGCAGGCACTCCGTTGAGCGAGGTCTGGCCAGAACCTTCGTCAATTGGCGCGGTTTTCCGACTGCCCGAAGTCCAGGGGCTCATCCACAGCCTCGTCGCTCCCAATCCGCTCTATGACCATCATGCAGTTCACATCGTCAACGCCGGCAATCCCACGGGGCAAATCTGGCATGCCGATGCGATTATCGACACGCGAATGCACTTTGATATCCAGTTCTTCTATTTTGCTCATGATACGCCCCGCGAGATGGGCGGAACGATGATCCTTCCCGGGAGCCACTATCGTCGTATCTGCGAGACGGACATCGCCCGGCACCAAAATTTCCTGAGCCAACTCCCGGTTGTTTGTAAAGCGGGAACGATGTTAGTCGTCCATCACGGCATCTGGCACTGCGCCCAGCCGAATCTGACCGATCGCACGCGGTACATGTTTAAGCTGAGACTGAATCCAACGGTACGCCAGATGCGCCTCTGGAATACAGATGACCTTGATGACCCGTCCATTCCTGGCCTCCTGAGTCGGAACCACAAATGGTACGGGAATGAGGTCCGCCTTGAGATTGTCAATCGGATCAAGTTCTGGCGATTTCTGATCGGGGATGAGAAGTTCGATGTGGGGTACTGGATGGGACGGTTAGAGAATCTACCCGAGTCTGTGCTTGAAGCGGCGTGAAGTGTACGCTTTGCTCTCACGGAAGTGCTGCAAGCGCAGCGAGCATCGCTTTGATATACCCAATGGAGTAAGCTAATCCAACGTCACCTTCCATGTGGGGGATGTGATCTGGGTTCAAACAGCCGTCGAATCCGACCTTATGAAGTTCGAGGATGATCTTGAACATATTCATGTCCCCATCGTCTAAGAGAACCTCCTCGAAAGCGCCGGCAGTTGCAAGGCTGCCCCTGACGTTGCGTAAGTGAATCATAAAAATTCGGCCCTTGCGGCCGTAGTTATTAATCTCGTCAAGGACCAGTGGCGTGCTGCCTGCCTCCCCTCTCGTTCCGCAACAGTAGAGATAACCGACGTTCTTGCTGGGAAACGCATCGATCACGCGATGGAATCCCAAACTACCTAAAGGCGTGTCAGGATTCGGCGTATCGGACGGATGGATTGCTAACTTAATGTCTTTCTCTTCGGCGATGGGAACGAGGGCACCGTACACCTCGCAAAACTGTTTCCACCAGGCTTCAAGCTCCTCAACGTTCGGTGTATCGGGGGGATTCTTCGTCAACGTGCGGCTCTCTCCCCGCGATATATATCCGCCCCTATGCTCGGAAGGATAACGGGTCATCAATTCGTTGAAGGTGTCTCCCCAGAATCTCTGTCTGGCGATGGGAACCCCGGCTTCGCCGAAAACCTTCAACGCATTGCATGTATTTTCAAGCTCTTTTTCGCCCCCCGGCAACCCTTTCATAAAGTTCTCGGTAATGTCGGGGAGGGTCACGCGGTTGATGTCGAGCCCCCACGATTTGATCCTTTTTTTGATTTTGAGGACCTCCTCCAGCTCTGGATAGCCCTGCTCTTTAACACCGGGAAAAGCATCTCCACTTCCGAAATCAATGCAGTCCGCGCCTAACTGGGTAACCTGTTTTAGATAACTCTCCGAGAGACCGCCATCCCAGACGGATATTCTCATCATTTCTATAACCTCCGATTTAAGAGTCGAATAAAGATGTGATGCGTAATCTGTTCAGGGCTTCAGGTGTTCGTCCATTCCTAATACCTGCCCTGATCGACCCGCAACCCGGCCGCCAGACTCGCCTGCGTTCCCATGCACACGTTGGAAATATCGACCAATTCGGGGACATCCGTTTCTCGATGGTAATTCGGATCGGCATAAGGATACGAGCCGAGATTTGCCACTGCCATAGGATAGCCCGCGTTGATGTAGGAACCGTCATCATCGCCGGGGGATTGACGCTGATATTTCTGTTGAATTAAGCCGATGTCGTAGGCTTGATTCACCTCAGCCATCAGGTCGGCAAAACGCTCGCCTTCGGGTTTCGTGTAGAGCGTTACGTTCGTCTTTCGCCCCGCGTCGATCTCCGTCTGCGCCTTCCCGCCCAGCGAGTCGAGATTAAAAATGGCGACAAGATTATCCCCGCGCCCTTTTGCGTTTTGCGCCGCTGTCACACTCGTCCAGGGCTTATGTTCTTCATTGCAGAACAGAAACCAGATGGAACGTTGTGGCGAAAAGTCTTTCAAGACACGCGCAATTTCCAGCGTTCCTACCGTTCCTGCCGTGTTATCGTAAGCGCCGGGGGAGTCCACCCAGCTTTGGGAGTCCTTGTGCGACAGGAAGAGGATGATCTCATCCGGATAGGTTGTGCCGCGCTTTTTCGCATACAGGTTATAGGCAGTATACCAGCGCGCATCGGCAGCCGGCGGGGCATATTGGTGCGCCTTCGGCTTGGACGTGTCGCAGCCAAACGGTTGGACCTGGACGCCCTCTTTTTCCACCGAGTACCCCCACGATTCCAGATTCGCCTGGATAAAATCGTCGGCCTCATACAGTGTATTTTTCGTATGGCCGGGGAGGGTATAATTCAGCTTCCGAAAGGGGAGCGGATCTTTTGACAAATAGAACAGATTGTGCGATAGTCGCTGCAGGTCAACCTGCTTAATCAAGTCAGGGATAATGTCCATTGTCATGTTTCCTGTAGTCGCGTTGAGGGTTTGAGATGCCACTTCGCTAGAATTGACTCACGATGCCCAATCCCGAACCAACTGCACAAGCAGACGTGCGCCGTAGCCGGTTGCTCCCTTGGGAATGTATGACGACCCTTCCACGTCCCACGCTGTGCCAGCGATGTCGAGGTGAACCCAGGGATAGTCTTCGGCAAACTGCTTCAGGAAAGCGGCACCGGCGATTGTTCCCGCTGTTCCGTCGCCGATATTCTTTACGTCAGCCACCTTACTCTTGAGCATTTCATCGTAATCGTCCCACAACGGCAACTGCCACACCCGTTCATGGGTTTTCTGTGCAGCGGCTCTCAGCTTGCCCATCAAATCATCATCGGTGCCCAGCATGCCGCAGGCAAAGTGTCCCAACGCCGTAACGACCGCGCCGGTGAGTGTGGCGAGATCGACCACCACCTTCGGACTATAATGGGCGGCATAGCCCAAGGCATCCGCCAACACCAACCGTCCTTCTGCATCCGTGTTGAGAATCTCGATGGTTTTGCCGCCGTAGGATTTGACAACATCTCCTGGCCTTTGGGCGGTGCCACTCGGCAGATTCTCACTTGCGGCGATCAAGCCAACCACATGCAGGTCGGGTTTGAGTTGACCAACCGCCTGCATGGCGCCGAGCACTGCGGCGGCGCCGGACATATCGTGCTTCATGTCCATCATACCGCTGCCGGACTTAAGCGAAAGCCCGCCACTGTCGAAAGTAATCCCTTTTCCGACGAAAACGACAGTGTCCCGTCCCTCATTTTCCGGCGTGTGTTCCAGGATGATAAATCTCGGTTCCTCCTGACTCCCCTGAGACACGCCGACCAAGGTGCGAAAGCCTTTCTCCTGGAGTTGAGCGAGATCGAAAACCTCGCATTTGAGACCGGTTTCACTGGCGACTTCCTGCGCTTTTTCAGCAAGTAACGTCGGCGTGAGGTGATTCGGCGGTTGGTTGCTCAGATCTCGCGCCAGATTTGCCCCCTTCGCGATCGTTTCGCCCACGCCGGCGCTATCCTCGACCGCCGATCTGCTGGCTTCATTTTCCACCAGCAACGTCACTGATTCCAGCGTCTTCACCGCGTCAAGATCTTGCGTCTTGTGCTGATTGAACTCGTATAATGCAAGGACGCTCGCTTCAACGGTCGCCTCTACCATCTCTGATGGTGACTCCGGGGGAAATGGAATCGCGACGGTGTTGACGCCCAAATCGCGAAGTTCTTTGACAATTTTGCCCACGGCTTGACGCGCTTTCTCGATATCAAAGTCGGCTCTTTTGCCGAGACCCACTAGGCCGATTCGCGGAGCGGTGATGGCGCCTCTGGTGTAGAGTAAGCTGGTCTGCTTATGCTCGCCTTTGAAGTCTCCGGCGTCAATCAATTCACGGATTCCACCGTTGGTTGCCTCATCGGCAGCCTGCGGCCCGCTGATAAGTTCTTGACCTTCAAAAACGCTGAGTACAATTGCATCGACGGCTTCTGTCCTGAGATCTCCAATCTTGACGTTAATGTTCATATTCTTGATCCCCTTTTTTGCGTGACTAGCTCATGTCAAAAATAAGTGCATCCAAGCAATTTTGTGCGATGGCGTTGCCCCCCTCTGTTTCTCCCTCCAACTTTGGGGGTAGACGGGGTCGCCCAGACCAAGAGGGGGGCTGATGTTTGAAAAGTAGCCGGACTTCTCAGACGTACAAACTCACTCCGCACTTTTACGTTTCACGCGATAACTCACCCACCCTACGCGCCAATTATCATCGCCAACGGACTCGTTCAGTTGGCGGAGTAACCCGTCCGTCGTCAGCGTTCCCCTAGTGGGCTTCCAGTCTTTCGCCGTTGTAACGATGAGCAGCGTTTCTATGCCAACGCCGCGTTCCACAGTGACAGGCACCGTGTCAATCTGGAGTGCCCAGCCTGCCTCCCTGGGCAGGATGCGCCAGCCTTCCGCGTGGTACTCGCGGTGGAGGCGAACGGACTGCTGAACGGAGAAGTGTCCGTCAGCCAGAACGGAGAGCAGGTGCGCGTGACAACTTTTCGGCACTCGGATTTCAAGCGAGACGGTTTCGCCTTCCACAAACTCCTGCTCATCTGCGGAGCCATTCAGGGTGATGAGCGGCGTATCGGTGGAGTGCAGCGTGGGGAAGGACGAACCGTAGCGGAAAGTGACCGCGTCGGAAACCAAAGGCAATTGGATTGCTTCCGCATCTGCAGAGATACGGATGAGGTTTTCCCGCGAAATCGAGGCGATGGTATCGACCCAACACGTCGCCTTTCCCTCCGGATTCGTGGCCAGGCGGATCGAACCCCCGGTTTCACCCGCAGCATTTTTGAGGCGACCGGTGCCACGTGTGTATATCGCCTGAAGAGGAAAACCTTTGAGAGGCATCTGTCGATTTTCAGTCTTGTATCGCGCCTGCACAATCAACGGCAAAGCGAGTGCACGCCCGTATGTTCCCGTCTGTTCATTTCCAGAAATAGCTTGAATTTGAATGCCATCTTGGATCTGATGGACTTTGCGTTCAATCTCCGTCGTCCACAAGGCGTCCGGGTTCTCGGGAGCGCGATTGTACCGGCTTGGCAGCGTGCGTGCCTGCCGCGACGCTTGATCATATTCTCGGAGCGCGACAATCACCTCCCCAGTTTCCAGCGCGCGATCTCCGTGTTGCACTCGGTTCAGAACATCTCTCTGGCTCTCTTGCGCGGCTTCTTCAAGCAGGTTGGCGACGACCTCCCGTTGCAGTCGCGCGAGGGCATAGTGCCCAGCAGCCCCGGTGTACGTCTTCGCAATCTGCACCTCCGGAAGTTTCTGGGTGGCGTAAGAGCGGCTCCGATCGATGAACAGGCGTTCTACCTCTTCGTTTTCCGCACGAGCGATCCGGATGACCTCCGCGTCAATCTGCACTTCAATCACCTTGATCAGTTCAGCGCGTGCGCTCTCTTTCGCGTCTGCCATCTCCGGCGATGGCCCGCCGATGCCATAGTAGAACAGGCTGTTGCTCGTTTTACCGTGAATCCAATCCGGCGATGGCGCGAAGGTTTGGGCAGGTGTGGCCCGCTTACCGCCGCACCCGACAACATAAAGCGTACATAAAAGCGTACAGAAGACGACAATTCGCCAATTTCCCGATTTCTTCATGTCCTCACCTTGCCAACGTTCAGTTCCTTCCGAGCTTCTCTTGAATGGAGTCGGCTTAATCATTTTCGTCGGATGCATCGCCGGCTTGTCCATTCACCAGCAGACGAATGGAACGTTCAAACGCATAGACGAACAGTTTCCCCTTCTCTTGAAGATGCCATCTTTCTAGCAGGCAATCGTCCAGTGATCGGACATCAATCTCGACAGCGTGATCAAGAACCTTGACCTTCAGATCCTCGATTACCGATTTGTGCTGGTGGTCGAGTGCATCAGCGATGCGCAGAATTCCCGCGAGCTTCGTTACCTGATTTCTTTCCGGCTGTGAAAGCGCCTGAAAATGATCATGTTTCTGTGCATCGGGAAAGGCTTTGCGATGATAACGCGCGATATTGGCAATCAGCTCAGGCTGATTCTCAGTGAGCCCAACAATCTCTGAATTCCGTATCAGGTAGTAGGAGTGTTTATGATGTGCAGAGGGATTCACATGACCACCAATTTCGTGGAGTGTCGCTGCAACACGGAGTAGCAGCCGCGATTCTGGCTGCAATCGATGCAGCGGTTGGAGTTGGTCGTACAGCAACTCCGCGAGGTAGCGAACCTGCCGAGCATGTCCCAGATGAAAGTGATACTTATGTCCCAGCGCGGTCGCCGCTTTGATAATCTCGGTTTCCTCCAGAGTCACATCCCATGAGTGGCGAAAGCGATCGACCATCTCCACAAGCACGCCATCCTTGAGTCCAACATTTGTCGCGTAAAGCCCTCGTACACCAAGCACATTACTCACTACCTCCGAAAGCACGAGACTCGCCGGTAGAATGACATCCGCTCGATCTCGCTGCATATCGTAGCGATCCATGCGTTCTTTTACGCTCAGTTTGGAGATCGCTTTGACAAAGCTCTGGAAATCTCGCAACGGGATAAAACGAACGTCCGTCGGAAAACCTTCCCGCTCTGCGCCGACGCCGATCTGTCTCCCAAGCTCTTCGACATTGCCGCCGGTGCCAAGCACCAGATCAATCTCGTATTCATTGATCGCCTCTACCGTGCTTTCAAGTAATTGCCCCATATACGCCTTGAGCAACAGAATTTGCAGGTCTGAAACCACCTCCGTCCGGAGGAAGGTTTCATGTAATCGCACGGTGCCGAGCCGAAGACTGTTGGAGTAAACGATCGAACCGTGATCGATGATGTCAAACTCAACGCTCCCGCCGCCGATGTCGATGACAAGCGCGATTTTATCCCGCAGATCGATCTTGCGACTGACAGCGAGTTGAACGAGACGCGCCTCTTCCCCGCCAGAGATACGGTCTAGCTGAACGCCGGTGCTATTGTAGACACGCTGCACCAACTCGTCGCCGTTGATGGCTTCACGTGTCGCAC
>JAPUIP010000701.1 GCA_027296925.1 Candidatus Poribacteria bacterium
TGGCGAGCGTCGAGATGGCACTGTTCGGGTTATGCGGCGAAACCTGCATGTAGTAGCTTTCAGCCATGGCGGCGATCTTCTTCGTCTCCGAGATGCCCCCCGCACGGACGACATCGGGCATGATCATGTCCACCGCCTGCGCGGCGATCAGGTCACGGAAGCCGAAGCGTGTGTAACGCCGCTCGCCGACGCAGACGGGCGCGTTCACCGCCGCGGTGACTTTCGCCAGCGCATCGATGTTCTCCGGACCGACCGGCTCCTCGTAGAAGAGCAACCCGATCTCTTCCAGCCGGTTCCCCAGCCGGATCGCCGCACTCGTCGTATACCGGGCGCCGACGTCGGTCGCAATGTCTACATCGTTCCCCACCGCCTCACGACACCGCCGCATGTGCTCCAGTGCCATCAACTCGTCAGCCAACGTGATGGAGCACGGTGTGTGAATCCGTTCCCCCAGTCGAGGCGGGCCAACGGGAAAGTACGCCTTGATGGCGGTGCACCCTTTCTCCACGAGGCGCGCGCATTCCTCCGGCTGGGCGGCGTGGCTGTAGAAACGCACGCGATCGCGACAGGGGCCGCCCAGGAGATCATAGATAGGCCGCCCCAGCGCCTGCCCCACGATGTCCCACAACGCGATCTCGATGCCGCTGATGGCAGCGATCACCACTCCGGTTTGCCCAATCTGGTCCAGGGCGTGGTACATGCGGTGATACAGGTACTCGATGTGAAACGGGTCCTCTCCGATTACCAACCGGCTCAACTCCTCAATGGCCTGCTTAATGATCTTCCCTCCGGGCCAATTCGTCGCATCGCCCAGCCCTACCACGCCCTCATCGGTGAATACCTGCACGAAGATCCACGGCGAGGGGATGTCGGTTTTGCGATATGACTGCACGAGATGCACTTTGATGTCCGTTATCTTCATCTGCTTCTTCTCCTACATAATTTCGATTGCTAACCTTGAAAAGGTTTGGAACCTTTTCAAGGTTTTCTGCTCTGCCGCGCGCAGCATGCCAATGAACTATCGACCGGCGTGCCCAGGTCCCTTGTATGCTCGGCCAAACGGTAGTCCGAAAGGCTCTTCACACGGTCGAAACGGCACCATATCGGCAATCTCATCAAGCCTGGCGAGGACATCCGACGGTAGCGGCCCCGCTTCAATAGCGCGGACGTTCTGCTCAACTTCCTCCACGGACCGTGCCCCTGTCAGGACAATCGAAACTTCCGGATTTGATACCATCATGCGGAGCGCGGCTTCTGGTAGCGAAAGTTCAACTTCATCTAGAAACGCATAAAGCCGCTTGAACTGTTCCTGGCGTGGCGGGCTCAACCACCGTGCGCCGGTCTCTATTTGGGGGTGCCGTTTCGATAGAGCGCCCTGCTGCAGCGGCGACCCGATGATAATCCCCATATTCTGCCGCTTGGCTTCGGGGAAAATGGAAATGGTGGACTCTCGCCAGAGCAGACTGTAGTTGAAGGCGGTCAAAACCACGTCATAGCTTCCCGTTGCCATGATGGGCGGCAGTTGATACGCCGTGGTGCCGCCCAATCCCGTGAACCGAATGACGCCCTCTGCCTTCAATTCGTTCAACAGATCACACACCGGACCGTGGAAATTGTCGTAGTCCGTCCACCAATCGTGCTGTCCGGGGCGATCCGGTTCGTGGACCAGCAGAATATCGATCGAATCACGCTTCAGCAATCGGAGGCTTTCCTCGACCGATTGCCGCAGCAGATCTTTATCCTGTGCGTCAAACGGCTGCGGTCGTCCGCCGAGTTTGGTAGCGATATAGTAGGGCTGCGTCACCCCTTCGAGCGCAAGCCCGAGCACCTCCTCGCTGTCAGCGTAGCTGGGCGCTGTATCCACGTAGTTCACGCCCAGTTCGAGTGCGCGCCGGACAGCCCGACATGCTTCATCACGCCCGCGGTCACCCACACTGGAGACGTACAAACCACCCATCCCCAGAACACCAACCTCAAGTCCGGTACGTCCAAGAATTCGTCTTTCCATAGCATTTTCCTTTCCGCAGACCCAGCACTACAACGCCTGATTGTCATCGGCATAATAATCGTTATGCCGTCCTTCATGAAAGTTATGTCCCCACACGCCACGAAACGCCGTCTGTCGTTTCGCCGGCATTCGCTCAATCACTTCTGCTGGTAGGTTCATTTTGTGCCACTGGGTCAAATAGCTGCTGTAGCAGTTGAAAATCGCCAGTCGGTCTCCCGTGCTGTCCTTCCACTCAACGCCGTAGTGCCAGCAACTTTCGGAGAAGATCAGCACGGATGCGGGCGGACACGCATAGCTTTCGTACATCGCCGGATCATATTCTCGGTAAGCCTCGGGCACGGGGAAGTTGGACTTGTGAGAGCCGGACATAATCGGTGTGCCGCCTTTGTCTTTTTTCACCTCGCTCAACTCCCAAACGACACGGGTCAGCCCCGACCAGATTCTGCCGTTGAGGACGCGATACGCAAGCGGCCCGACAATCGGGCCACAGTGCGGTGGACTTCCCGCCTGGCCTTTGGCGCGTAGCATCGCAAAGCTACTCTCACACCGAAAACCGTAGGCATCGGGGCTTGGGTCTGGCGCGATAATTTCGCGTAAGATGCCAACGACTGCCGGGTGATCGATCAGTTCCTGCGCCGGTCCCGCCAGTGAATATCGCTCATAGGGGGGCAGAGACTCCGGCTCCTGCTTGAGTTTATAGAGGTGCTCTCGAAGCGCCTCAAGTAGGTCGGGTTCAAGCACGCCTGGCACGAGCAGCCAGCCTTTGAGATCGAAAACAAACTTCTGTTCCGCTGTCATCGGCACGGGTTCAGCATTTACTGGAATGACACTCATAGAAATCTCCTTCGTTATTATTACTCGACCGTTGCCGCCATATCCCACGCCTCAACGGACTTAACGTTCACGCTTCCAGAGCGGCTGAATAGGGCCACTCCCAGGCTGTCGCTCCGAGAGGGATAGATTCGCTGCGTCACACACTGGCGTCCATTGGCGAAGACTTCCAATACCGAGCGGTCCAGGAAGATATGCAAACGCAGCGATTCCCCGGCGGTGAGGTCAAACGGCGCTTCTTGCGCAGCAACGGTTCGCTTCCCTTCAGGCAGCCTTTCGTTTGCCCCTTCGTTGCGATAATAGGCGTATCGGATGCCTGGATCGAGCGTGGACCTGGCCACCTCCACACTCAGCGTTTTCGCGCCGGGATTACACACGATGGCCGTCTGCTCGGCGCCATCGGGAGAACAACGGACCTTCACGCCAAACTCGCGTGCATCCCGCGCATCCATCTCCACAGCAAGTTCCAGACAATCGCCCCGGACATCATCAAGCGTCAACTCCGACTCAGCGGTCAGATCGATATTCTTGCGCTGGCGGTAATTCAACCGCAGCGCCTCCAACTCAGGTACCGGTTCAATCTGCAAGCTTCCATCTGAAGCGAGCGATAATACTCTGGGAACGGTCATCACCCCGGACCAGCCGGAGGCCCGTTCCGTCTCCGTATCTCGTGCTTCGCGTATCCAGTCAAAGAAGACGCGACGTCCATTTCCGTCCAGCATGGTGATACCGCCGCCGAGGTGTCCGCCGGGCCAACTCATTCGTGCGTAGCGTTCCGGGTAGAATCGATCGCCTTCGTACCGGCCGAGATAATACTGTGTTCCCTGCAAGTGGCTACAAAACAGCA
>JAPUIP010000702.1 GCA_027296925.1 Candidatus Poribacteria bacterium
GATCACCCAGAACGTTGATGGCTTGCATCGCAAAGCGGGCAGCCGAAATGTACTGGAGATTCACGGCAATATCTGGAAAGTGCGCTGCACCGACTGTGGTGTCGTCACCGATAACGTTGACGTTCCGATACCGATCTTGCCAACCTGTGACGCGTGTGGCGGTTTGCTGCGTCCTAATGTTGTCTGGTTCGGAGAGATGCTGCCACAGGCCGAACTCCATGCCGCGCAACGTGCTGTTGCGGCGTGTGACCTGATGTTCGTAATCGGCACTTCCGGTGTTGTTCAGCCGGCGGCGTCATTCGCTGTAGCTGCCAAAGGTGCAGGCGCCTACGTCGTTGAGATCAATATCGAACACACGCCGTTATCGGATGCTGTGGATCGAGCGTGCATCGGCAAAGCATCGGAGATTCTCACCGAGTTGGTACAAACCCGATGAGTGGGTGAATGCCGAGCGCTTATCTGACGCATCACGTTTTACACCATACGTACCGCTTAAGAAAAGGTAAACACCATGAGAAAATTAACGAAACCATTTTGGATATTCACTATTATTAGCATCATTCTCGTTTCATCCGCCGCCTTTGCACAGGAGGAGGAAGTTGAGCCGACACGAAAGTACGTCGAAATTTCAATCAGTGGTCCGCTTGCGGAGGTCAAGCCCACATTCGCATTCCCTCCCAGGATCAAAACGATCCGGAGTCTGATGACAAGAATTGACAAAATTCGCAGAGACGACGAGGTCATCGGCGTGCTACTCAAAATTGAAGGGCTTGGCATCGGTTGGGCAAAGTTGCAGGAAATACGCGACAAAATTATCCAACTCCGTAGCGACGGCAAAACGGTAATCAGTTATCTCGAAGGCGGTGGCAATGCGGAGTACATGCTCGCCTGCGCCACGGATCGAATCGTGCTGATGCCGGCAGGAATCATCGGTTTGACGGGATTGCGGGCGGAGGTCATGTTCTACAAGGGACTTCTGGAAAAACTCGACATCGAGGCAAACCTGTACGCGCAAGGTAAGTATAAATCGGCAATAGAGCCGTACACACGAGAGGGAATGTCGGAAGCCCAGCGCGAGGCAATCAACGCCATCCTCGATGACCTATACGCGCAACAGATCGAGATGATTGCCAGCGGCCGGGCTGAGATCGATGCGGAGATGGCGGCGGATCTCATTGACCGGGGGCCTTTTACCGCTGCCGAGGCGCATGAGGCGAAGTTGGTCGATGCCCTTCAATACTACGACGAGCTTGTCAAATCGGTTGAGGCGGATGAAACGGAAGCCATCACGGTCGTGTCCGATTACGGGAAAAAGTCAAAGGCGGCGCCAGATCTCACCGGCTTCGCCGGATTCATGAAACTCTTTTCAATGCTCACTTCATCGAGGCGTCCGTCATCCCAAACCGAAAAGCCGAAAGTGGCGCTGATCTACGCTACCGGACCGATCATGTCTGACACACCGACGGACCCGTTTACAACCGGGCAGGTCGTCACCCCCGGCAGAGTAACGAAAGCCCTACGCGAAGCCCGCGAGGACGGTTCGATCCGTGCCGTGGTGATGCGGGTTGACAGCCCCGGCGGTTCCGCATTAGCGTCTGACGTGATCTGGCGTGAGGTGATGCTCACCCAACGCGAAAAGCCGGTCGTTGTATCGATGTCTGATGTTGCGGGTTCTGGTGGGTACTACATCGCAATGGCGGCGGGAGCGATTGTTGCCGAACCGGGGACGATTACCGGCTCGATCGGGGTGTTGGGTGGAAAACTCAACCTCCAGGGGCTCTACCACAAGGTAGGACTGACAAAGGAGGTTATTACCCGCGGGAAGAACGCGAATCTTTACTCGGACTATGGAAATTTCACGCCGGCGGAGCGTGAAAGGGTCGAAACGCTGTTAGAGACGATTTATCAGGACTTTGTGCGCAAGGCGGCAAAAGGCAGGCATAAGACTGAAGCGGAGATCCGTGAGGTTGCGCAGGGGCGGATCTGGACCGGCAGACAGGCGAAAGAGATCGGGCTTGTTGATGAGTTGGGCGGGCTCGACACCGCGTTGGCTATTGCCAAGAAACGGATCGCGTTGTCACCCGATGATGAAATCGACATTATCGTGTTGCCAAAGCCCAAGACGTTTTTCGAGACCTTGATGGAGGAGATGGAGATGGGGGTCCGTCTCCCAATCACGCCTTACCTCTCGGTGCCGGCTTCGGTTGGGGAGGCGTTGCAGCATTTTTATTGGTTGCGCCTGTTTGCGAACGAACCGGTGGCGACCGTGATGCCATTTGAGATTCTCATCCGGTAATTCGATGTCAACATGACAATTTACACCAGCGTAACTTACGATGCCGGAGTAATACCGTTTTGAGTTTCAGATGAGCCCATTCTCAAATCCCCCTCAATCCCCCTTTTCCAAAGGGGGAAGTGCTCTCCCCCTTTCGTAAAGGGGGTCGGGGGGATTTTATCGGCTATTCTGTGATTTTTTGTTCCTGACGAAATGGCCTCAGTGAAAACTACAAATGTATAA
>JAPUIP010000703.1 GCA_027296925.1 Candidatus Poribacteria bacterium
TCAAATCGCTGCTCTAAATCCTCAAATCGCTGATTAAAATTCTCTTTGAGTGCAGCTCTTCAAATCGGTGGTCGACGGCTTCAGATCGTTGATCGAGATTCTGCTGTAAATCCTCAAATCGCTGATTAAAATTCTGCTGCAACTCTTCAAATCGGTGGTCGACGGCTTCAGATCGTTGATCGAGATTCTGTTGTAAATCTTTCAGCCGTTGATTGACCGATTCAAAGCGATAGTGGAGATTCTGCTGTAAATCCTCAAATCGCTGCTCTAAATCCTCAAATCGCTGATTAAAATTCTCTTTGAGTGCAGCGATCTGTCCTTCGAGTGCCCGGAATTCACTGGTCACGTAGCGGTCAAAGTAGACTGGAATCGGTATGCCTTCAATCGACTGCTGCTCCCCTCTTGGTTCATCTGCCATCGGATCATCTCCTGAAAAGCAAGGCGTGAATTCTCATTATCATAGCACTTCACAGATCCGAAATCAAGGCAAAATAGATCTGACAAATTCGTATCTATTGAAGTCATCTATCGATCCTCACTCAGTGAATTTCTGCAATTTAGTGGTTGATGTAGCGCACGTTTTTTGGTAAACTTTTGCCAACGCAATAATTCCACAATCTTACCGTGTTGAAATTTTTCAAAGGAGCATGCATGAGCGTAAAACTCGGTTTTATTGGGACAGGTGGTATGGCAGGGGCGCACATGAAAAACCTGCAAACTTTTGACGATATAGAATTCACCGCGATGTGCGATGTTTCTGAGGAGCGGGCAAAGCCGCGCGCCGAGGAGTTTGGCGGCAGCGCCTACACGGACTTCCGGGAGATGTACGACAAAGAAACGCTCGACGCGGTTTATATCTGCACACCGCCTTTCGCGCACGGTGAACAGGAGCGAATCGCTTGCGAGCAAGGCATCCCGATGTTTATCGAGAAGCCGATCGCTGTGGAGCTAGAACAGGCGATTATCATCGATGAAGATGTCCGACGGAGCGGTGTTATCACCAGCGTTGGCTATCACTGGCGTTACGGCGGCAATGCCCAATATGCGAAGTCGGTACTGGAAAAAGAACCGCAGATTCTCGGTGGGCTAGGATACTGGATGGGAGGGCTGCCCGGCACGCCGTGGTGGCGGGTTCGCGCACAATCCGGCGGGCAGCATGTCGAACAAACAACGCACATTTTCGATTTGGCGCGCTATCTGCTTGGTGATGCGAAAATGGTGCACGGCGTTGCAACCCACGGAAGCATGGCGGATGTTCCGAACTACGATGTCGATGACCTCAGCATGGTTAACATCGAATTTGAGAGCGGCGCCGTTGCCAATATTGTATCATGTTGCACAATGGAAGGCTGGAATCGTGTGTATCTTGAGGTTTTCTGTCGCGGTTTGGTGGTAACCGTTGGCGGTCCGAACACCATCGACAGGAAAGGTGAAACGGAACCCCTCCCTCAAACCGGGGGACCGGACCGAGATCGCGTGTTTATCGATGCGGTCAAAACGGGCGACTCGTCACAGATTCTTTCACCTTACAGCGATGCTTTGAAAACCTTTCGGATTATGATGGCAGCGAGCAAGTCTTTTGAGACCGGCAAAGCTGTCGATCTGTGATCATTAATCATTAGGTATTGGGCATTGGAAAATTCCTAATACCTGAGCTCGAATACCTTTACTGAAAGGGGAAAAAATGGGGACAATCAATCAATCAATCTGTTTCGGTTGCTTTACGCGGGGAGATGCCTCTCCTGAACAGGTCGTTCGTGAGGCGGCGAAAATCGGCTACAAATCGGTCGAAATGCTCCCCCAAGAGTATTGGCCGCTTGTGCGCGAAAACGGGATGCGCGTGGCGATCGTCGTTGGACATCAGTCTCTGCCCGATGGACTCAACAAACGTGAGAATCATGATCGGATCGAGCAGGAATTGCTGGAAAACATCGAACTCGCTGCCGCAAACGACATCCCCGGCCTAATCTGTTTTTCAGGAAACCGAGAAGGGAAGTCAGACGAAGAAGGGCGGGATAATACCATTGAGGGGCTCTTGCGCGTTGCCAAGGTCGCCGAAGAGAAAGAAGTGAACCTTTGTATCGAACTGCTCAATAGCACAGTGAATCACCCCGACTATCAGTGTGATCACACCGCTTGGGGTGTGGAAGTGGGCAAAGGCGTCAATTCGCCGCGTATCCAGTTGCTTTACGACATTTATCACATGCAGATCATGGAAGGGGATCTCATCCGCACCATTCAGGAGAACATCGATTATATCGGGCATTTCCACACAGCGGGGAATCCGGGGCGCAAAGACCTGGACGATGAGCAGGAGATCTACTATCCGCCCGTGATGCGTGCTATCGCCGAGACAGACTACGATCTTTATGTCAGCCATGAGTTCGTTCCAAAGGGCGATCCGCTTGCCGCGATGAAAGCCGCCTTTGACACCTGTAACGTAACGGTTTAGAGTCTGAGGAAATGCCTCTCTATAGAATAAACCAATCATGCAGGCTCTTACACGGCTCTACCGGCTGTTGTAAGAACCTGCCCAACTTTTCGATCCAATAGATCCAGTAGTCGTAGGCATAATCGATGACCTCTTCCTTCGCTTGGTGGCTGTCCAAGTATTCAATCAGCCACTTCAATAGCATGCCTTCGACGTTCTCACAGAAGCCATCTGCTGTAACCGATCGCTCGCGAAATTGGCGAACGTCGGGAAGTGTCACACAGAAATGCCTGAGGAGAATTTCTGGTGCGGTGGTTGCGTGACGGTCAATTGGGACATGTTGTTAATTCTCCTGACACATTTGTGATTTATAAAGTTAATTTTATCATAACATCTGTTAAAAATCAACCAAATTTTGACACCAGATAAAAGCTGAAACCTGAAGAAAATCCTTGAGTTGAGTCGCGAAACGTACCGAACGCAGAGGAGGTTGATAATGCCCGTTTTTACTGCAGAGGAGTTGACGCAAACGTGTCTGAACGTTTTCCGTGCACTGGGCGTGTCAGATGCAGAAGCTGAAGTGGT
>JAPUIP010000704.1 GCA_027296925.1 Candidatus Poribacteria bacterium
GTTTCTCTGCCAGACGGAACAGATGCGCGCGTGTTTTCTCCAGCAACGCAATCATCAGCCAGGCCAAAAGGCGGCTGATTGGCTTGCTCAACGCAAGCCCCAGTTCTTCAAACAGTAATTGTAAGGTCTCGTAAGTATAGCTCAATACTGGCATTAGCAGTCTCCCATCTCGTTCGGATTGATAACGAACACAAGGATGGAAGATACCAACTCACAATGCAAGAAAAAATTTAGCTACTGAAGTCAGTTGGCATGATGCCGCGGCGTATGCGCAATGGGCCGGCAAACGGCTGCCCACCGAAGCGGAGTGGGAGAAAGCCGCCCGCGGTGGATTGGTCGGGAAGCGGTATCCGTGGGGCGATGAAATCGATTCGCCCAAGGCAAACTATGGTTTCAATGTGGGGAGAACAACCCCCGTTGGGAACTATCCATCCAATGGCTACGGCTTGTACGACATGGCGGGCAACGTCTGGGAATGGTGCATGGACGAATATCGTTCAGGCTTCTACGCGAACAGCCCCAGGAAAAACCCAATCGCCGGCGGGTTAATCGCGTTTGCGAATAATAATTTCACAACTGTTAAAACGATTCGCGTCCTTCGCGGCGGTTCGTGGGGCGACGATCCCTACGTCCTCCGCGTGGCGGACCGCCTCGTCTACGGCCCCTCGCTCGCGTTCAACGTCTTCGGTTTTCGTTGCGCAGGATCTGTCCTCTCAGCCGAGGATTCCATTACGCCTTAATTCCTTTACCCATTTACCCCTTCCGGCCCTGAGTTGGCGTGGTTGGTCGTCGCGTTTGAAGGTAGGGGTGTTCGTCTTTCTTTCGCCGCGAAGCGGCCCCGAAATTGTGTTCTGCCATTTAATTTTCCGCTGTCAGTTTCCATTTGACGACAACACTGCAATCGACTACCAAAGGTTCTATGGTTTGAACCATGTGTCACTATGCCTCTCTCGTTCCTTTTTATCGGCTTCGATGATTTCATCGATTCCAACGTAACGAGTGATGCGGTTGTTAAGCACTCGGGCAAACGCCTCGCTGCGTTTTTGTGGTTGTTGTGTCAGCCGTACCTCTACTCTTGTGCCATCGGGGAGTTGAGTCCCAGCTTCCAACACCACAACGTTTTCTTTTACAATGCCCTTGTAAATTGGAAGGACGAAAGTTTGTCGTGTGGACACCATCCACCGAAACCGGAACCCCGAACGCTTTTTCGGCTGAAGTGAGTCGTCTTCAACCTTGCGAAGGTTCCCAACCTTCGCAAGGTTTTCTTATAAGGAGACAACACCTTCCAACCGGCTTCACACCCGCAGCCCCACCAAAACTCCAAATCACTATCCATACCGCCCTTCAATATAACGAATTTTCAAAATGCCAGCGTCCTCGGTTCTAGAATTTTCGCTGATCTCATCTTCAGTCAGTCACGTTTGGCGTATACCAGAATTCTCGCTGAATGATGCCGCACACAATTTTGGCGTTGCATTATTTTTGCTTCTAACATATCATAGAGAATCCAAGTCCACGCAGTATAGGATCAGCCCAAAAACTGCTGATGTTTGCCGACCCCCAATCTATCAGAAAAGTGTGTTCCCTTTTTTGAGTAAACATGCGGCAGGAGGAAAGGTTTATGAAAATTACTGTTCTCGGTTCAGGCACTTCGACAGGTGTTCCCGAATATATGTGCGATTGCGACACCTGCGAAGATGCCCGACAGTTCGGATCTAAAAATTATCGAACCCGTCCGTCAATTCACATCGAGAAAGACGGACAACACCTACAATTTGACGCCGGCCCCAACCTCATGGATCAGCTTGACAAAAACAGGATCGAATGGATCGATGCCGTGGTGTTTACGCACTGTCACGCAGATCACATTAGCGGTGTGAATGATTTGGTCATGCCGTGCCGGAAGCAGAAGATGGATATGCCAATCTACGGTCCCGAGGAAACGATGCGCATCCTTGAGCGCAATTACGACTACATGTTCAGCAAGGATACGTTTCAAGGTGGGGGCGTCGGACACCTGATACCGCACAGCGTTGAGGCGCCGTTTGACTTACACGGATTCGAGATGACGCCGATTCCTGTTGAGCACGGGGCTGTGGTGACTTATGGCTACCGGATCGACAACTTTGGCTATCTCCCTGACGTGAAGCGTCTACCCAATTCTTCCAAGGCGCTGCTCTCAGGAATCGATATACTGATCATTGATGCGCTCAGCTTTAATCCGCGTCATCCAACCCATCTCTCTGTCGGCGAGGCGATCGACATTGCTGATGAACTGCAACCTAAACAGACCTTCTTCACGCATATCATGCACCGACTGGATCATCGTTACTTCCGGGACCAATGTGCCGAGCAAAATATCGATCTGCCTGAGAATGTGTATCTCGCGTATGATGGGCAGGTGATTGAGCTGTCATGAATGCCGCATGAAAAACGTCGATTCTGAAAGGAGTTACACGTTACAGGCAGGGGCGTTTCAAGCGACGAAGAGGATGGTCATACTCCGGTAGAAGCCCAAACGCATTAAAGCAGTTACTGAGAGCCGGGCGTGCTATTCATCGGCATCCACAATGACAAGCGGTTCGATGCCCTGCGATGCTTTAATTTCGTTAATCAGCCCCACAGCCGCTTGCTTTTCGTGAAACTGCCCGATGGTTACACGGTACCACGGCTCGGATCGGACAGTCACCTGGGAGAGCCGAACTTCTTCGCCGATATTTAACGACTCCAGGGACTCAATGAGCAACTCGGCGTTTTTGCGACTTTTGAACGAACTCACCAATAGCGTGTAGTTCGGCGTGGATGCCGTTGCTTTCGCAGCATGACTTGGCGTCGTGGGCACTTCCGTTTCTGCGTGCTGGGACGATGTGCCTTCAACGGTCAGTAACACGATTTCGACGCGGCGGTTTTTTTGGCGGTTGGTTTGGGTGTCATTCGGAGCGATAGGGCGTTCTTCACCGTAACCGATTGCCGATAACCGCGACGGATGCACCCCAAATTCGTTGACGAGGTAAGTCATCACCGCGCTTGCCCGCTTGCGCGAGAGCTCCAGATTATAACTGGCGTCTCCGATGTCGTCCGTGTGTCCTTCGATGATGACTTGCGCCTCTGGATATGCGGCGACCGTCCGTGCGGCTTTCTCCAGTGTCGGTCGAGATTCGGGCTTGATTTCGTATGAATTCGATGCGAACGCGACCCCCGATAATGTCAGCACAAGCCCGCGTGCATCTCGACGCCCCGCCATCACTTCAGGTTGGCTCGGCTGAACGCTCCGACCGAGATCGATTAATGAAAATGAGGCTTCATGAGTGGTACGGTTGCCCGCGAAGTCATGAACCGTAAGCGTACAGCGGTAATCGGCGTCGGGGTTTGCGGCTAATTGATGCTCCCGCCACTTGTTCCAGACGATGGTGTTCGGCGGCTCCCTGTCGCCACGGATTCGATCAATCGGCGCCCCTGCACTGTTGAAGAATTGAAGTTCCCAATCGACAATTGGGTTCAGGTCTGAAGCCCGCACATGTACCGTTGGCAGATGAACGACCACATTATCACTCGATGTCGTGTCGTCGGATGACACCAGGATGGGCGGCTCGGCAGAAATCTCAAGGTCTACGGGCATGGTATCCACAGTAATTGTGGTTTTGCTTTGCGGCTGGTGATTGCCATCCGCGTCGAGAAAAATTAGCTGTGCGGTATATGTTCCGTCGCTCACCAGATTGCCTTCGATATCTCGTCCGTTCCATCGCAACGCTTCCACTGGCAAACCAGTTCCGGAATAGGTCTGTACAATCTCGCTGTAATCATCTCGGAGTTCCAGTTGCCACGCCTCTTTTTCAGCGATGTCAAAATCGAAAACCGTTTCATCCTGCACCCCATCGCCATTCGGTGAGATTGCCGCTTCAGAAGTGCTCAACTCGGAGAAAATCTGTTTGGGCATGACAATCGGCGCGGGTTGAAGCGGTGCAAAACCTGGCTCATCCACGATGGTGAGTGGCTTAAAGGGTGACTCGGTAGCACGACCGCCCCAGCGTATCGTCGCCGAGATCCAGTGTATACCCTGATCCAACTCGTTCCCACTGACATAAGCGTAGTCGAGTTGTCCAGACTCGCTGCGCAGGCTAAACCCTCTCGACCACTCGCCCTCCGTAAATTGATCGTAGTTCGCAATCGCGGTGTATCCAAAACGGATGCCTAGCCGCTGATTGAAGAGCCATCGCTCAGCTCCCAGGTGCGTCCGTAAGCGATTTTGCAGGTCGAACTGTTTATCATTATGCAACACAAAATCGCCAGAGAAAATGGTATCGGTGTCGAGATGGTACGTTGCACCGAGTCGTGTAACGGGCGGCATTTTCTCGATCAGTTCCCCATCCTCCCAGATGTGTCCACCGAGATCCGCAAAAGTTAAGCCGAGCACAATCTGATCGCCAAGACGGTCCAACTTGCGGGAAAACAGCATCCCGAGATCGAAACTCCAACCCAGTTGTGTGCCGATTGAATGGCTCCGTCGATGGTGACGGATACTCGCGCCGGCAGCAAGCTCCTTGCCCAAAGATACGCCGTATCCCACAAGCATCATTCGGTTTTTCTCATTATCATTTCCCCAGCCATCGAACCAGGAGGCGACTGAGATATTCCCGATATTTTTCATCGCAATCCCCATCTGCTGTGGATTTAACGCGAGCGAAAACGCGCCTTCCCGATCGGCGGCTTCTTCACCGAAAGGCAGCCCAACAAGAGAGATTTCAGCGCCGTTGAGAAATCCCAGCGATGAAGGATTCCAGAAGAAGCTCTCACTCGACGGGGGGCCGGCGGTGAATGCACTCCCCATGCCGAGCGCCCGTGCGCTGGCGCCAACGAAAATCTGCCGGTTTTTGATGCCGGATTCCCCTGCCGCGATCGATAAACCGAAAAAGACCAGTATGAGTGTACTTATGATTGCGAGGTTTCTTTGCATGTGCATATAGAGCTCCATTTTGATGGGTGATGAACGACTGATTCTGTCTGTTTGAAAAGAGGTTTTGCCGAATCATAAAACGACCTCTTGTCGACAATAGATACAGAAAACAGAAGCGGCCACTTTCATGCAAGACGTTGGCGTGCAACAAAATGTTGACAACGGCGTGCACATTGTTTTAGAATGAATGTGTCTTAATAACCAGCTTACAAAGGGGATCTCTCAATGAAAGCATTTGTCAGTCATACACGGCTAACCGCGATAATCTTGTTATTCAGCCTCCGCATCGCTCCCGCGACGGATGCCGCGAAAATGGAGGATTTCATACCCAACGACAGTGTCGTCTATTTGACCTTACGAGATCTGGATGAGGTATGGGAAGCGATTGAGGTGTCTGAAAACTGGGAGGGGGTTTTAGCATCTCCAAAGATCAAGACGCAGATGGACCAGGTGAATCAAGGGGCGAACATGCTCAAGCTGATGCTTGGGATTGACCTGCGCGGTATCATCGAAATGGTTGGGCATCAGATCTCGCTTACGGTCTTTCCGGGAGAGGTGGGGCCGATGATCGGCATCATTGTCAACACCTCTGGCGCCATCCGAGAGGTGGAGCGTATCGTTACGGGGTTCGCGCAGATGGCGAGTGCGAGCGAGGACAACAGCGTCGAACAAAACGCGGGTAAATATCGGAAGGTTGAATTTAGCATCGTGACGCTCGATGAACTGGAATTGACTTACGGATTTGTTGGAGATCTGCTTGTTGTCGGTGTCAACCCCGGCAGTTTTGAGGCGCTGATCGATACCTACAGAAAGCAGCGGGAATCGATCTCGAAAAATGATCAGTTCAGGGACCTCTATCAACAGTTTGCAGAAGCACAGGTTTTCGTGTATACTAATGTTGACCTCGCCCTGCCACTGGTGACGGCGGATATGGATGCGCAAAAAGAAGCTGAATTTCGGGCGTTAGGTTTGGATTCCCTGCAAACGCTGGTGTACAGCTTGGATCTGTTGAATGTCGGCGGCGAGCATCAGCTTTATGCGAAAATCAAACCGGATCAGCGGCAAGGCATTCTCGGTTCACTTCTGCAAGAGGCGCAGCCGCTGCAGTCGATTCAGGCGCTGTCCGGCAAGGAAGATGTCTTCCTCTCAATCGCGCCCTCAAATGCGGAGGCAATTTGGGAATTGATCGAAACCGTCGCCAACACCGGGGATGACTCCGGGGGATTTTATGATGGGATTGCACAGGTAGAAGCCCTCCTGAATCTAAATATCAAGACTGATGTCGTTGGAGCGTTGACGGGAGAGGTGGCGCTTTGGGGAACGTTCACTGAAGGGATGGCGGAAGATGTGCACTCCCTCACAGATCTGCTCTATGAAATGGATGCTGCTATTATCGTAGCGCTCAGAAGTCAGGCGAAATGGAGGACATTCCTGGATAGCATTCAGAATTTAGCGAACATGCCCATCCAACAGTATGACTATAAAGGGACAATGCTCCATCAAGTTTCGCTGCCACCGGAAGATCCGACAATGACAGTCCGTTACGGCTATGTCAAGGATCTGTTCCTGGTGAGCTTTTCCGACGAGCGATTTGAGTTGGTCGTCGATAATGCCTCAGCAGGACGTGCCGTTTCCACCTTCAAGAAGAAGTTCAAGGCGCTCCCCGCCGATCCGGTCATTTTCCTTCAACTGAAACTGGATAAATTTCTGATGGCGATTCTCGCCTCCGGGGAAGAAAGCATTCGACTTTCCGCCGATGCAACAAAACGGCTTGGTGAAATTGGCCCGCTGGTTGCGTCGGTCTCGGTGAAGCAAAACGAAGCGTGGCTCAAAGTCGGAACGATGTCAGCGGAAGAACCCATTGAGACCTACGGAAAACTCGCATCCGCTATTGCCCCGGCGATAATCCGGTAGCCTGTCTTCACCCATCGACGAAAAATTGTATCTGCAGATCTTGGCGTCAGCTGTGCTTATAGCACGGCTTGACGCCTTTTTTATTACCTTTTGCAGATCATGCCCGCTTACTTTGAAACGCGTCCGTTATATTCATCGTTATCCATGAAGAAACATCAAGACGATACGAGTTTTTCACTGATGTAGGTCGGGTATGTGCGCAGCACTACCCGACGTTCTGGTGTCGGGTAGGCGTTGCCATACCCGACCTACACACGACAGACTTTCATGTCCAACCCGTCAGGAATCTGTCCCGATAACTGAAAAAGTCGTAAAGACGACATCATTTTTTAGGAAAGTCCAGATGCGACCGAAAGTCTCTATTATCATTCCAACATATAACCGAGCGCGCTATCTGACGGAGGCATTGGAAAGCGCCCTGCAGCAGACCTATTCCAATCTTGAGGTCATCGTCGTGAATGATGGTTCGACCGATGAGACGGAGGCAGTCCTGGCGCCATACATGAAGCATATTCGCTATATCAAGCGTGAAAACGGTGGATGTGCGGCGACGAAAAATACGGGGCTGGAGGCAGCGACTGGCGAATTCATCACCAATCTCGATGACGATGATCGCATCCTGCCGGAGAAGATCCAGCGACAGGTCGAGATGTTTATGGAACGCCCGAATTTGGGGCTCTGCGGCACTGGGGTGAATTTTATCGATGCAGATGGCAAGGTAACGGGCCACTACATTCCACCACAGATTTCCCCAAGAACTCAGGTCATCCAGTTATTCAGACGTTGCCTGCTCATGCAGTCCAGCGTTATGATCCACCGGAAGTGTCACGACCATTTGGGGAATTACAAACGCATTCTCGCTCAAGATTATGAATTTTGGCTCCGCGTTTCGGTGCATTACGAAGTCGGCGTCCTCCCCGAACTCTTGACCGAATACCGAAATCACGGCGATCAGAGCACCGATCTCCGTAACAACCTCCCGCGAATCAATGCGAGCATAAACCAGTTCACCCGGGACTTTATCGAACAGACACAGATTGAGAGAATCGTTCCGGGAGTCCGTTCTTATCCGGAAGCCCATGCACTCTGTGGCGTGCTCCTCTGCGAGAAGAAATTATTCGCAGAGGCGCAGGATCAATTTTCGAAGACGCTCCCCAATCCCGTTGGACATTTTGGGCTTTTCCTGCTCAGACTCCACGAGAAACAGTTCACTGAAGCGAAAACCCATGTTGAACAGGTCAAGGCTTCTGACTCACCGTTTGCGTCAAAGGTGGAAGAAGCTCTCCTGTTGATGGAGAGAGCCCAGACGATTACCCAAAAACCAAAGGTTTATCACAACACTTCACCGGAAGTGGTTCGGTTGAGAAATGACCTGAGCCATTTTCACACTTCGGTCATTCGACAGCTACTTTTTCTGGCATGCGGAGGAAACTGCGAATAGAAAATATGCCAATCAGGGAATCAACGAATCGATCCCTTCACGTCACGCGATAGAGGGGGACCTTATGAAGTTAAAGCTCTCACAATTCACCGTTCACCTTCACGATTATCCGAGATCGGGGAACCACATCCTATACAACACGCTGACCCGTGCCATGTCAAGTATCGATGATAAGGGATGGCATGTTCTGAGCGGCTTGCCAAATACTTCTCACGAGCCCTCGGTACAGGAATGGCTTGAGGCTTTGGTAAAGAATGGATTCGTCGTGCCGCAAGATGTGGATGAAGGTGAGCTATACACCCAGCGGCTCGAAAAAGCGAGGGGTAATACAGACCATTTGCATGTGACGCTCTCGCTGATCCAAAGATGCAATTTTGGTTGCTCCTACTGCTATCAAGGGGGCGCGCAAAGCACGCATGATGGCAGCAAAATTACGGCAGAAGGAGTTCCAGGCGGCATCAAAACGGATGAGATTCTCGCGTTCCTCAAATCGCAGTGCGAGGTGCGAGATGTCAAACGGCTCTATTTCACAGCGTATGGGGGCGAGCCGCTGCTCAACAAGCCCGCGTTGCTGGAGATTGTCTCCGCCATGCAAACTTACTGCCAGCAGAGAGAAATCAGATGGTCTTTCGGCATGGTTAGTAACGGCTCGCTGCTGAACCGGAAGACGGTTTTGGAACTGAAGAAATACGGCTTTGCGCAGGTCCAGATCACCATCGATGGCAACAAAGAAACGCACGACGCAAGCCGTCCCTGGAGGAGCGTCAAAGGCGAAGAGGTCAGTACCTATGACATCATTATGGGGAATTTGGAAAGCTGGGCGGGGGTAATTCATACCGATGTACTGTGCGTAGTTTCCGAATCCAATATTGACGCCGCTCATGAACTGATCGACACGCTCGCTAGGAAAGGCTTGGCAAAGAAGCGCATCCGAATGAAATTCTCACCAATCAGCCCCACCTATGACGATGAAACCCTTGAGGCGGTCACACAAAATTTCGCTGACAATCCAGACCTCTTAAAAGCAGAGCTTGAGATTATCGATGCCATCACGAAACTACAGATCCACGCCGCGCAGCGAGGTCTGATTGATGACCTCCGCCCGCGTGGGACGTGGTGTAACGTCATTCGCGCCAATGGGCAGAATGTGACGATTACGCCAGATGGGAAAATCTACTCATGCGCGTTATTCATTGGACGGAACGAAAAGTACGACACGGGCCATATCTCAAAGAATGCGCGTGGTGGTTTAGACAATCTGATGAAGACGTTTTCCTATCCGGATGAATGTAAAAGGTGTACTTATCTGCCGATATGTGCCAATTGTCGTGCAGATTCGCTTGAGAAAACTGGTGACATCCTCGGTGCCAATTCGCACAAGGCACGGTTCGAGGTGATGCTGCCGCAGATCATCCAAGCGCATTATGATCTGCGGCAACAACAATCCAATTAGCAATTCCTGGGAAGAGAAGCTTTGACCGGAATCTCTCTAAGGAATTGCCCGAGCTTTCTGAGAAAGCTCGCTCCTTGTAGGAGGTGATAAAAATGGAACTCGCCATCCACGACGAAGCCGAAATGGATGAAGAGATAGATCTTTTGGGCTGCAGCTATGACTTTTACGTCCTGCTAGTCGAACCAATCCTCGATGAAGAAGGGGATTAGGGCGTCAACACGCCCCAACATTTATGTTTTTAGCAGGGTCAAGCAAGGGAAGCTTGTTGAGCCTCCCTGACTTTGACTCCCTCTGCCCGAATCTCTTCGTCGAGATACCAGGTATGAATTTCATTGAGGCAGCGGAGAAGGACCATGCGATGATCTAAAGCACGCAACTGCTTGACATACGTCAGCGGCGTTTCAAGATAAAAAAGCGGAATATCCGGAAGGTCTCTTTGGATTAATCGTCGGAGCGCCAATAATTGGTCCGGTGTTACTGCGGTGTTTTCATATCGTTGGATACGTTGATCCACTTCAGAACTGCTGTAGCCATTGAAATTATGTAGCCCCGATGTTTGCCACATGGCGTATTCCCTTTCAAGGGTCCCTACCGAACGAACCAATAACCGCGCATGTGCTGGGTCGCCAATCTCAGCGGGAATCCCAATCTCCTTAAGCTGATTCACAATGAGCTCTGCAACCGGATGGTGCTCCGGGACGTTTTCAGAATATTGCACCCGGAACGGCGGATCTGCGAAATTGGGCACCTGCTTGAGAAATTGTATCGCAGCTTCCGGCTGAGGCGGAGGCGGTGCATGCCAGCGATCGCCCCGGATATAGTCGAAGGGGCCCGATGAATATAATGGATTTTTCGAGCCGGCGGCTTTGGCAAGTGCTTCAATGTCCAGAGCCAACGCAATGGCTTGTCGTAACGCGCGGTTTTGAACCAGGGGTTCATTCAACATGAAATGTAGATGATAGCGGACAGCGGCGGGTTCCGTTTTAGCAACGAAGTTTTCCCCTGGATGATTCACTTGAATGGCAAAGTGCACCTCTCCATTGATTAGAGCCCTCTCCAGAGCTTGAACGTCTGGATATTCACGGACCTGGATCTCATCAAAATAGGGCGTCGAAAGAAAATAGTCCGGATTCTTTATCAGTCGCCAAAAACCGGGGTGTAATTCGACCGGTTGAAATGGCCCGGTGCCAACCCACTCGGTTGGGCTATCGGTTGTTCCCTCAGGCAGGATAAACGGCATCGCAAGCTCTTGAAGTTGGCACGGCGATGTGAGATGGATAGCAATAAAACGCCTATTAAGCGCCTCAACAGCTTCTATCCGGGACTCTTGAGGATTTTGTTCTAAATAGCGTTGATAGGACCATTTTACATCTGCGGCTGTTAAAGGCTTCCCATCATGAAACTTTACGCCTTCCCTCAGTTGAAACACCCAGCGTTTTTCCATCGGTTTCCAATTCACCGCCAGGGTGCCGCGAATCTGCCCATGGGGAAGTTCCTCTGCGAGCTTATTAAAAATGAGATCATAAAAATTGGTGATGATTCCTGAGGAACGCACCCGCGTGGGATGTGGAAAGTCTTGCATTGGGCAAAAATGCCCAATCACGAAGGTCCCGCCCCGAGTGATCTTCCCTGAAGACGGAAAAACGATGATGTCCCCACTTGCCGGCTTTGGAGCGTCCCCCCAAAGCTCTCTTTGAGGAACGGATTCGCTATCCGGAAAAAACCAGCCGGGGGGCACGGCTAACTCCTTGGATAGCTTGAGGATGACTTCGTAGCTGGGCCTGGTCTTATCGCGGACGTACTTGCTGATGGCTTGTTGAGTAAGTCCCGTTTTTTTCCCTAACTGTCTTTGGGTTATACCGAGTTGTTTCATACGCTGGGCAATCTGTTTTCCCAATTGCATTCAAATTCCTCCAAGGTGCGATGTTGAACATCCGTTTGATCGATATGATGTTATTTTCCGCTAGATTGAATCAAAAGGTTTGACAACGATAGGTTTTCATCTTATAATTTAAGACAACTTTTGGTTGTCTCATTCAATCTGGGAAACTGACATGGTTATGATGGCGCAGGTTTAATGTTCGCCGAAACCTATCGGATACAATGTCGATGGCACGCATTCTCGTGGTAGATGATGAAGAGGGTATACGGACAGCGCTTTGTGCGGCATTGGAACACATCGGGCACGAGGTCGTCGGTGCGCCTGACGGCGAGATGGGGTTGAGGCTCTATCGTGAAAAACCGACCGACCTGGTTATCCTGGACATCTTTATGCCGGAGAAGGAAGGTCTGGAGGCGATCATGGAGCTCAAGCGTGACTTTCCTGACGTAAAGATTATCGCCATCTCAGGAGGCGGCACCGTTGTCGGGGGCTGGGATCCGCTTACCATAGCAGAGCACCTCGGCGCGGTGCGTACATTTACCAAACCCTTTGCGTTGAAGGAAATCATCGAAGCGGTACGAGAACTCGTCGATGTTTCAACCTCGTAAGGAATGGCAATTTAATCACTCCTACATTTTGTCATTCTGAGGAGCCCTGCAAGCCTGTCCTGAGCTCGCCGAAGGGAAGAATCTCTGAATCCGGGATCCTTCACGGAGCCTGTCCTGAGTGACCGAAGGGAAGCCTGCCCCTCAAAGTTCGGGAGCCTGCCCCCGGCTGAGGGGGTAAACTACCCGTCTGAGGGTGTCCCTGAAGCTCTTCGCTAATCGCGAGAGCCTGTGCCGCCTGTCCCGAGCTTCGAGGTGGACACGGGGCGGAGCCGAAGGATTCAGAGCCTGCACTGCCTGTCGCGCCTGTCCCGAACTTTGAGGGGAGCTTCGAGGGGAGCTTGCCGAAGTGATGACAAAATTATTTGGTACTCATTCCTAATATACAACGCCA